>WJJN01000779.1 GCA_014729735.1 Candidatus Zhuqueibacterota bacterium | reverse complement strand
CAGTTGCCGAGGGCGCTGTCGGCGCAGGGACCGGGACGATCTGTTTTGGCTACAAGGGCGGGATCGGAACAGCATCCCGAATGCTGCCCACGGAAAAGGGCGGCTACACCATCGGCGTGCTGGTGCAGACCAATTTCGGCGGAAATCTGACGATTGCCGGAATCCCGGTGGAAGCGGAATTGAAGGCGATGGAAAACAATGATTCCGGCGACGGCTCCTGCATGATCGTCGTTGCCACGGATGCGCCGATCACATCCCGCAATCTGAAGCGTCTGGCAAAGCGGGCGACTTTCGGACTGGCGCGCACCGGCAGCAATTGCTCCAACGGCAGCGGCGACTACGTGATCGCATTTTCCACGGCTGAAGAATTGCGCATTCCCTATTTTTCCAACAATGCCCGTTTATTGCAAAAGAATGAATTGCGAAACGACAAAATGACGCCGTTATTCGAAGCAGTGATCGAAGCCACGGAGGAAGCCATTTTGAATTCGCTGTTCAAAGCAGAAACGGTTACCGGTAAAAACGGAGTGACGATTGAAAAGTTGCCGGCTGAGAAGGTTCTGGAAATTTTGGGGAAGCATCGAATATTTCACTAAATTCCAAAAATCAAATTACAAATCACAAATGCGCCGGAGGACGCATCCGCCTTTGGCGTGATAAATCACAAAAAACAAATTCCAATTTTCAAACCACTATTAATTATTGTTTCGAATTTATGGTTATTGTCATTTGAAATTATTTGAAATTTTGTGCTTGAGCATTGTGATTTATAAAATTCAGGTTGTTCTATCGAAAAATTTTAATCCGGAGAATAGGATGATTGCAAGAGTTGCAATTGACAGTTTTTAAAGAAATGGGAAAAGACACTGCCTATTGAAAGCTTATAATTTGCCCGAATTTCTTGTTGACATTCCGCACTTTGTTCATTATATTTAAAACAACTATCCTTCACCGAAATCACAATATTGAGCCGCCAACCATCTGCACACCTCAAGAGTTCATGAAGGATAAAACTATGTAGCAAGACCCCATTGTAAAAAAAACAGAAATTCAAGAAAACGATATTAAGATAAGTTTAAGAATGAAGTACCTGCGATTTTAAGATTTTTTCATTCTTAATTTTTAATCACAGCACGTCTGCGTTTGGGAAAATAAATGATAATTGATGCACACACTCATATCGATAGATATACTGATCATCTACACGATGCATTGCAACAGATCAGAGCGCATCGAATCCTGTCCCTTTCAGTAGCCATGGATATTGAATCATATCAAAAAAACATGGAAATAGCCGAACACTGCGAATATATAAAACCGATATTTGGGATACATCCCTGGGAAGCGCATAAATATTCAGGCAATCTTTCTTTGCTCGATAAATATTTAATACAAACACCTATGATCGGAGAATCAGGATTAGACTTTCGCTTTATAAAAGATGTAAATCTGTATAAAGATCAAAGACAGGTATTTGAATACCAGTGTAAATGGGCGAGCGAATTGAATAAAGGTATGAATTTACATACAGTCGGGGCTGAGAAAGAAGTTCTGGATATGCTCACATATTACAATATTCGAAATTCCATTGTCCATTGGTATTCGGGTCCTGATAACTTGATTAAAAGATATATAGATCAAGCATGCTATTTTACAGTTGGAATAGAAATAACTGTTTCAGAAGAAAAGAGAAATTTCTTGAAGAAAATCCCAATTGATCGTTTATTATTAGAGACAGATAATCCGGGCGGATACGAATGGCTGACAAAAGAGATCGGAATGCCCAACCTTATATTTGATGTATTGGAGAAAACTGCACGTATATTGAAAATGGATTCAGACATTTTGGAGAATCAAATCTATAATAACTGGAAGAAGTTAATGATTTCAGAAAAGTGAAACGGAACAGAGCACAATATTGAATGTGTGATTCCAAGTCGGCGGCACCCGAAGTGCGGCTGCTTATATTATTATAACAAGCGGCTCATTAAAATGAAAAGAACATCACTTCTGTTTTTATTTTTCGCATTTATTCTCTGCACTTCCTGTACAAACGAAAAACAAGAGCAGAAGTACATCCGCAGATATCCCCCCGCAGGTAATGGCTGATGGCTGGCAAACTACAAGTATAAACAGCGCTGGTATTGGTTACTCAAGGGCTCCAGGAAATGGTTGATAGAATCTGTGATGATACATATCAGGGAATTCACAGCATTCTCATTGTCAAAAATGATAAAATTGTTTTCGGACAATATTTTAAGTATGATTACGATTTAATACAAAGCGAAGCGCCCATTTCAGAAAAAATTAAAATTGTTGAGCCACCACAAAGCCTCAAGAATAATATTGCGAAGCTTTCAGGACACTGGTATGGTTTTGGGGATTATCTTGTCGCCGGTCAGCTTGTGGTTGAGAAAATTGATTTCACTCAGGCATCCGTCATTTACGCATGGGGAGATCATCCGGATGGATATTTTAAAAGAGGCTGGAAGCGAAAATCAGCAATAGTCGATAGCAACGGCGAGATCGAATTTCAACTGAACGATGCAATACTGAATTTCAAGTTGGATAAAAACGAAGAGGCACTACACAAAAAGAAATGCAAAATCGAAACTGATATTTGACCGGCTTTAGCGGACTTGTCAAAAGCCGCAAAT
>WJJN01000012.1 GCA_014729735.1 Candidatus Zhuqueibacterota bacterium | reverse complement strand
TCCATTCGCTGGAGCTGTTCAAGACTGCGAATATCCGGATATCTGATACGATTGCATCTCGGACAACGGTATTTGCCCTCGCCATAAACCGCCTGCGACGATGCCACCACAATTTTTTCGATATTCAGTTTTTTCTCGAGAACGATCTCATACAAAAGCCCGGTACTGACGCAATTTGTATGGAAGAATTTACTAAAGTCCGGAAGATAGTCCTGATATGCTGCCAAATGATACACAACATCCACATCTTTCAACGCCTTTATCCAGTCCTCTTTGTTGCGGACATCGCCCAGCATGAACTCAGCTTCCGGCTGCAGATAATCCGGCTTACCTTTGGTATGCACCGGTTTTGATAAATTATCCAGAATGCGAACCTCGTGTCCTTTTTTTAGCAAAGCATCCACTGTATGCGAACCAATAAACCCGGCACCACCTGTCACCAAACAACGCATTGTGTCTCCTTTTAATTTTGTTTTAAATTTTTGTATTATCGATCCTTGCGAAGATTCAATTTATTTGAATTATTAAGCTAATCCCGGCGATGAATAACCGGGCTATTCTCAAACATTCCTACGGGACTATTCCGACGTTTGAACAATGAACTAATGATTCGAGATTTCCGAAATCTCAAAGATTTCGGAAATCTTATTTTGTCCCGCTAGGGACAACTGAAAATAGCCCACCAATTTATTGGTGGGAAAAAATTAGCCGCCTGCAAATTTGAGTCACGGCAGTGACGACTGAAACCTCCCTCACTTTCCCCCCGACCACTGAGCCTGTCGAAGTGGTCGAAGCAGCTAATCCTCCGGGATCGAAATCATCGTACTCAAATTCACCCAAAAATTCAGAGAAAACATAAAATCACTTTCTTCCTTATTTTTCTGATGATCGTAATTTTGAACCGATTGATACGAAAGGCTTGCCTCCACCCACCAATTATGTGCTTTATGATAACGCACATTCACCCAGGGACGGAATGTCTTTTCAACAACACCGGTCGGGAATTTCTCGCTATAGCCTTGTTCCAGAGTCCGTTCCAGCCACGGGGATGTCCATTCATCTGTGATCCTGCCCTCTCCTGTGCGCCGGTATTCCATGCCGTAATTCAGATATATATTTTCGGAAACCCAGCTCTTCAGGAATAGCGTCCAGCGATCGAAATCATTACCCATTGAATATCCGATTGGCTCATTGCGGTGCAGAAATCGTTCCCATTCTCTTCCCGAATTATATGTCCAGTTGGAGACTCGAACATATTCCACACCCAGCAGCGAGCCAAAGACCTTGGAGCGTTGAAATCCCAGTATCAATCCGTATTCCGTCGGCTCGAGATCGCCGGGTTCGGTTCTTTCAATTTGAATATCATCGATCATTAACTCGCCGAAAATTTCCCAGTTAACTGCCGGAAAATAATCCACATCCACGCTTATAAATCCGTTTCCGTCGCTGCCGCCTTTATTCAATAACTCACCATGATAGTATACAAACGGATTCAGATATTGAAGCTCCAGACCTTCGCCTGTATTGGCATATAATAAAGTTTCCGTGAAACCGATAAATAATTTTTGACTGAATTTGAGGTCGAGCCGGTGCGTGGTGAGATAGCGCTTCATGTACGCGTCATATTCCGAAGCTTCCCCGAGCTTTTTTGTTTTCCAATGATCCAGTCGCGCAGTGAAGTAACTGAATTTCAGAAACTTGAGAGAAACGGAAAATCCAGCCAGATCCATTGGTCGTGAATGATCGGATATTAATAGATTGCCTGTTTTGCCCGTGCCCCACTTCAGAAAGTCCCGTCCCAGTACAAAATCGAAATTTTTATATCTATATCGGGCATACGCCTGTTCGGTGAACGCGGTCATATTGCGCCAGGTTCTGCCGACATAATCGGGATTGTCTTCCAGCCGACTGTCCAGTTTGATGCTGTTGTAAAATGTGAGATTTCTCGCCACGGAAAGGCTGGCTATGCTTTTCAAATAGTAATCGAATGACTCATCGCCACCACCAAATGATTGCTGCGAATCATTCCAAACACCGAATTTAACACCCGGCTGCTCGTCATGTGACCGGATTTCGTACATCTCGGTCCTGAACTCATCGATAAGTTTCTCCACCAGCACTAAATCGTTCTTCGATATAACGACTTCGCCTTGCACGATGAGACTATCGAGACGGACTAATTCAGCAGCAATCTGATCCCTGGTGTAAGGCTTCGTGGAGATATAAAAATCTCTCAGATAACCGCTGACATGCAACTGATCCACGTAATCATAAACCCAGTGATACGTGGGGATCGTTTCACTGCACAATGCTGATTTAACAATAAGGATTGTTAACAGGCATAAAAATTTTGTTCTGAACATATTACTCAAACAATTTTAGTTTTAAAAGCAGAACACTGCGTGAGCTTTAAGTAAGTATTTTTCTCGTATTTATAGGTACAGCGACAAACCAGATTTCCGAAGTTTCAAAGACTTTTGGTTTATGCTAAATCTATCGAACTCATCCCCTAAATCGGGACTGTATCAAAAGTCCGATTTTTCATTTTATGTCATTCAGGGCTTGTCCCGGAATCTCCTAATTAGTGTATGAACGAAAACGGCGATAATGTCATTCTGAACGATCCGTCGGCTGACGGAGAGTGAAGAATCTCATACCACGAAGTTTAGTAAAGACATACATTTAGATTCTTCGTCTCCCGCCAATCGGGATCCTCAGAATGACAATTTTTCAGGTTTTCGTTCAAAGACTCATTATTAAAAGTCAGGGGATTCATGCATTCGCAGGAATGACACCCAAAAATGACTTTTGATACAGCCCCCAATTCAATCAGGACGCGCCCCTTCCCGTCAACACTGCCGGGATCGTCTTCAACAGAATCTTGAAATCCAGCCATAAAGACCATTGATCGATATATTTCAAATCCATGGTAACCCATTCATCAAAATTCGATATATTATTTCGACCGCTGCATTGCCAGAGACAGGTAATTCCCGGCTTAACCGATAATTTACGTCTGTGCCAGCTTTTAAATTCCCTGAGCTCGGTTACCAGCGGCGGACGAGGTCCGACCAGGCTCATGTCGCCCTTCAGAACGCTGAAAAGCTGAGGCAGCTCATCGAGACTGAATTTCCGCAGAAATCTCCCGATGGGAGTGATCCGGGGATCGTTTTTCATTTTGAAAACAACACCCTTCATTTCGTTTTGCGCCTCGAGCTTTTTCTTCAGTTCGTCCGCATTCTGAACCATTGTCCGAAATTTATAACTTGTAAATTTTTTCTTATTCAATCCCACTACTTTCCAGCGATAGAATACAGGTCCTTTAGATGTCAACTTTATCGCTGCGGAAATAATCAGGAAAATGGGCGATAACATCATCAAACCAATGGTGGACACGGCAATATCGATTAATCTCTTGAACACGATTTCCCATTCATTTCTGGGCACTGTCGAATAGGAAATGATCGGCACGCCATGCACAATCTCCACTTCGGTGTGTGACACCAGTCCGCTGAAAAAATCGGAAATGATGCGTGTCTGTACGCCCTCGGTTTCGCATTGTATTAACAAATCTTTCGCTTTCTCTATCTTAGCCACCGGCAAAGCGAAAATAACTTCTTCGATATAATGACTGTGTAGCACATCCGGTAAATCTTTCAACTTACCCAGGACTTTGGAGCCCATCACTTCGGCACCGGGCTGCAAGCCGTTACAATCCAGAAAACCGACGATGTCCAGTCCCCAATCCGTGCATTTTTTAATAATATCGAAAATACGTTTTGAATTATCGCTATCACTGACAACCAACACCGGTCGGCGGTTGTAACCCTTCTCGCGCATATATTCCAGCACGATCAAATAAAAATACTTTTGAAAGACAAGCAGACAGAAATTTACAAATCCGAAAAACCATACAAATGTCCGTGAAATGTGATCGATCCGAAAACTGTAAAGGATCATTAATAAAATAACCTCGCCGGAAAGCACGGTTTTCAGGATATTTCTTAACTCGTTTTTGAATGATGTATAACGAAAAGTGACCGTATTATTATTGAACTTAATGACGATCGTCCAAATCATTAATATGGGAGGTAATAGTGGCAAATGGGAGAAAAACGAAATTTTACCACCAAATGAAAAAATATTGACCATTAAATCCCGAAACGGGAAGGTAAGAACAAATGAAATAATAATCGTGATGAGATCCAGCATTAAAGGAACGCCTGGTGTCAGTCTAAGATGCTTCCGTAACATAAGATGCTCGTCCTAAGTTGTTTTTCCGATTCCTGTTGATGCATACATTTATGAAGTGAGAATATACTAAAATGAAATTAATATTTCAACAATAATTTGTATTAATTCCAATTTAAATAGCATTATAAAACAGCATGATCTTGTAAGTTAATATTTTTCAATAATAATTTGAATTAATATTTCTATAATTTAATAATAATATTTGCAGTTAATTTACGCAACTCAGCCAAGTTGTTGAAGTTTCTCTATGTGTTGCAAAAACCGTGCAACTACCTTTAATGTAATATTAATGTAATCTTAGATTTTATATCTTCCTCCTACGGTTATCCCCTTAACTCAGCAATTTTCAAATTTAGTATTTATTTGAATTCTTAAGTTCCCCCCTTTGAAGGGGGGGACAGGGGGGATGTTAATTATTTTCAACAACTTATAAAACATCCCCCTAAATCCCCCTTCAAAGGGGGACTTCCAATTTGCCTACTTCAGGGCTTTTCTGACCAAACGGGATAGCCGTATCTTCCTCCAGCTAAATTCTCAGAACCAAATTTCCTTACTAAGATCACATATTTATCGACATGATCACTCTAAAATTAAGTGTATTCCCGAAAAACCGGGTAAAAAAAACATGAATTTTTATTAACCGGCTAAAGCGTGTATTATGAATTGATTTTTTACGGGATTATTTTGAAGAATAATGAAAGATGCATTTTTCTCTTTAAATTATTTTAGAAATGCTCGCAACAGATAAAGGATATGTTTTATCGCTAAAAGTATTTTGCCTCTTTTTAAAGATTTTTTTACAACCCCTGGCAATATTCTAACCATTTTGGAAACAAGAAGACATTTGTATTTATTCTGTGTGTAATTGTTAAGGTAATAATACCGTTCGAATCTAAAATATGCTGCATTTTCTTTAAATGCTTCGTTTGCCGTTATGCCACGACCATTTATTCTCTTTGTTGCCATTTCCTCTTTCATATAATAGCTTTTTCCGTGAGATGCCAACATCAATTCCAACAGGATATCTCCGGAAATCATACACTTTGAGAACAACCAATCGGGCCAGGCTTTTATGAGCCCATTTCTGAACATTAAACTATTCGTTGGAATAAAATGATAATCTAAAATATCTTCAAACGTGGCAACTTGTATTGGTTTTCTAAACCTGTTCGTCTTGAGTCCCTTCCAATCATTTTCATAAATAATCCTTACAGCATGACTACACATGGAAAAAACCGGATTTTCTTCCAAAAAATCTACCTGCTTTTGCAATTTATGAGGATCGGTCCAGTAATCGTCACCTTCGCAGAGAGCAATGTATTTACCCCGTGTGGCTTGATTGCGTCTAAAACTGTTTGCCTTTATTCCTACATTGTAATCCGCAGTAATAACTCTGATTAGTTCGGGGTACTTTTTGGCGTATTCAAAAACGATCTCCCGTGTGCCATCCGTGCTAAAATCTTCGCCGATTATATATTCAAACGGGAAGGATGTTTGTTGCATTAAAACTCCCTCGATACAATCCCTGATATATGGCGCATGCTGATAAGTAGCTGTTTTTACAGTAACGATCGGCTCTGGCACTGCATTCAGAACATTATTCTCAATTTCGTAAGAATCCCGTACTCTCTTTTCTATTTCTTCTCGACTTAAAGTCATTTGATTTTGTGCCTTTTTTATGATGCAAAAGTATATTTTGAACTCTTTCAATCGGGTCGATAGGTTTCCCTCGCTCATCAATTATCTTTACAGCCCCTTTCACAAGTCCGGTTTTCCATTTTATTGCCTCCTGAAATTCTTCCCTACCCTCCCAGAGGTAAGGGACCGGCATAATACCGTATTTAAAAATTGAAAATAATCCGTCGGATGTGTATACAGCCGGTATGTTTTTCTCGATGAGTGCAACAATCGACTTCACTTTCTGATATAGATCATTCGTTCGCTCAGTTACTTCAAAATTATTTTTCATATCATCCACCAATGCAGTTTTTTTCTGCCGGCGATATTCAAAT
>WJJN01000158.1 GCA_014729735.1 Candidatus Zhuqueibacterota bacterium | reverse complement strand
GTTCCGGTTGCGGTTACATTGAATAAATCGGCACAAACGCTGGCTGCCAAATCACTGATCACGCTGCCTGAGGAATATTCGTTGCAGCAGAATTATCCCAATCCGTTTAACCCGGAAACGGTGATTGAATATCATCTGCCACAAGCTTCGGATGTAAGCATCTCGATCTATAACATTCGCGGTCAGTTGGTTCGGACTTTGGTGAATGGTTATAAAGAGGCGGGAATACATCACGCGATATGGAATTCAACGGATGCCACCGGAGCTGATATTGTGAGCGGGATATATCTCTACAGAATAAAGGCAACAGGAGAAGACGGGAGGAAGTATTCGTTCACGCGCAGGATGGTGCTTTTGAAATAGCATTTTGATTCCGATATGTTTATTTGCCGATTCCATCGCTTTGTCGATGGAATCGGTTTTTTTATGGAGTCGCTGCACCGGAGATTCGAATCGATAATTGTAGCCAAAAGCGGCAGTATGGAGCTGTATCAAATGTATTATTTTCTCATTTAGTGTCATTCCGGGCTTGTCCTGGAATCTCCTGATTAAATGTAACTTACGATATTCCGGCATTCCGTTTTGCTCCAGCCGGAACGACATGACAATTGACTTTTGATACAACCCCCTTCAGAAAAAAATTCTCTTTGATTTTGATAAATATTTTTATTAACTTGACCAAAACCAGCACCCCTATTCGTTATCAAACAGGAGATATTTTCATGAAGCGCACAATGATTTTTCTCATTGTATTACTCTTAGCTTGTACAAATCAGGAGGAGCAGTTGAAACGCGACATTAATAAAATTATCAGCAAATCCGAAGGAACAATTGCCATTGCTTATAAAGATCTGGTGACGGACAGGCAGCTTTTTATTAACGAGCATCAGGTAATGCACGCCGCAAGCACCATGAAAGTACCGGTGATGATCGAGGTGTTCAAACAAGTACATCAGGGCAAATTCAGCCTTGACGATTCGGTGACTGTCATTAACGAATTTCACAGCATTATTGATAGTTCGCTGTACAGCTTGAAGTTTGATGAAGACAGCGACGATGTTACCTACCAACGGATCGGCAAGAAGATGCGGATTTACGATCTCGTTTATGAAATGATTACCGTGAGCAGCAATCTGTCAACGAATATTCTCATTGAAATGGTGGGACCCAATAATGTCATGCGGACAATGCATGAGATCGGTGCGAATACGATCAAAGTACTGCGAGGGGTCCAGGACATTAAAGCGTTCGATGCCGGACTGAGCAATACCACGGATGCCTACGATCTGATGCTGATAATGCAGTCAATCGCAGAAAAAACCATGATCACGCCCGCAGCTTGTGATTCAATGATAGAAATCATGGCGGCACAAAAATATACGAATAAAATTTCAGGATTACTGCCGCCAAACATTAAAGTTGCAAACAAAACAGGTCATATCACTGCAATTGATCACGATGCGGCGATTGTTTTTCCGGAGTCGAACCACCCTTATATTTTAGTCGTGCTGACCAGGGGAATATATAACCATAAAAAAGCGTCCCAAACCATTGCAGAAATTTCGAGAGTAATATACAATTCATATTTATAATTGATCATAAAAAAATCCCCTGCCCGTCACAGCAGGGGATGAATATACAGAAGGAGGAAATATAATAAATGGTTATCTTATAAATAAGGAGAATTTCAAATCTTTGCTAATAAGCTTTTGCATAGATTTTCTTCAACTCTTGCAAACATATTGCTTAGATGCAGCGTCACGAAAAACAGGAAGATCCCCCCAACAAGAAGCAACAGCGACTCTTCGAAATTCAATTCCCATATCCACAGCTCCGTATTGAGCAACAATCCGTTTGCATCAAAAACGATGTTGATAATCGGACTTATAATGAAGCTAATCGAAAGCATAAGCATTGTAAATATCATTGTAAAATACAGAATACCCAATGGAAATTCAATAAACATATAAAGGATCGATGTATATGTTCTGCTGTCGGTCACTAATTCTTTTGCTTTTGCAAATGTATCTTTTTGACTTTCTAAATTATTAAAAACCGGGAGCTTGAAACCCAGCAAATTGCTCGCCAGTGCAAGATGTAATTTGGAAATACCTCTGATTAAAATCAGGAATCCGAGTCCGATAAAAGCTCCGATCAGTAGAAATAACAAGCCCATTGAAAGTGAAAATCCGGTCACTAAAATCACGAAGTACAAAACTCCCAATGGGAATGTTAATAATAAGTACAATAAATTTAGATATGTTTTCTTCTCCATCGCGACGCTGGTGAATTGAAAAAATGGATCTTGTGTAGTCGTCATGTTGAATCCTTTTTTAATCTGGTCACAATTTACCCTGAAATACGAAAATTGTAACATGAAGGTTTCAGGTCGGATTCAATTTCGACGACTTATTCGATGTAGATTTTTTTATCTTGTTTTTCAATCACCTCGCCGATGACAGATACTGTGGGAACATTACTACGTTGCAATTCGCGGACAAGCCTGTCGCATTTTTCTTCGGGTACAGAAATGAGCAACCCGCCCGAAGTTTGCGCGTCGCACAGCAGCATTTGAATATCTTCATCAATATTCACCGCGAATTCGATGGAAGGTCTGATATATTTGTAGTTAAGCGTTGTTCCACCCGGATAAAGTGACAATTGTGCATATTCGCGGGCTGCGGCAAATATGGGCACTTCTTCGGCGTAGATTCTAAGACTGACGTTGCTGGCATCTGCCAGTTGCGCTGCGTGCCCGAGCAAGCCAAATCCCGTAATATCGGTACACGCATTCACTCCGATAGCACTCATCGCTTTCGCTGCTGCAGCATTCAGTTCACGCATCGCATTATTTGCGTCGCGCACAGCTTCTTTTGATGCGACTCCGCTTTTCAGTGCAGTAGAAATGACACCTGTTCCTAATGGCTTGGTCAAAATTAATTGATCTCCGACTGTCGCGTGTTCATTGGTGGTTAGATTTTTCGGATCAATTGTCGCTGTCACTGCCAGCCCGAATTTCAATTGATCGTCTTTAATGGTATGTCCACCGAGAACTACTGCACCTGCTTTTTTTACGGTCTCGCTGCCGCCCTGAATTATTTTTTCCAGGATCGACAAATCCAGTTTTGGTGGGAACCCAATAATATTCAGTGCGGTAATTGGCTTTCCGCCCATAACATAAACGTCGCTAAGCGAATTTGCCGCGGCAATTTCGCCAAATGTGAATGGATCGTCGGCTATCGGCGTGAGGATATCCACCGTCTGAATAATCGCCAGATCGTCACGTAAGCGGTATACACCGGCATCTCCAACCGTATCGTAGCCGAAAATCAAATTCTTATCTTCAAATTTAGGTAAATGCCGCAGTACCTGCGACAGGTCTTCCTGACACACTTTCGCAGCTCAACCGGCAGCGTTCACAAGCGTCGTCAAACGAATATCCGTAATCATGGCTTCCTCTTTTCAAAAATCTTCTTTAAATCGTATTTTTGGAAATTGCATCCGTAGCTTAACTCATTATAAATAATAAACCGGCTTCTTTCAGGAAGAAGCCGGTTTATCTGCAGCATCTCTTTTCGCCGTTTATTCAACCAAATAATATATCCTGGTCTGCCACTTTGTGGTATCCGGCTCTTGCATCGGGTCGGTGATATATTCTTCGATAACCGGTGCTTTTAATGTCAGCCAATTCTCCTGAATATGATAATCCAGTGCTTTATGTGCATGTTCCAGCCCCTCATATGAGCCATAATGATTTACCTTAAAGCCTTTTGATTCAGGCACTTCAATAACTGACAATTTCTCGGATTCCAGCGAGCCCCGTATCGGAAAAGCGGCTGCCATATCGGTAGAGTCATTTTGTTCATCCCATATAAAATAGAGTCCCACTGGTGCACCGGTCATGCGTTTTCCTTTTTGCTGAAAAACCTGTTGGATTGTACCAAATGCCCGCTCATAAAAGCTTTGCATCTCCTGAAAACCGATTTCTTCCCGGACCGCAGCATAAGTTGTTTCCTGGAAATTAACCGGAGTCACGTCGTATTGGCTGATCTTTTCAGCTTCCTTTTCGCTAATCTCTTTTAATAGCTTTAAACCGCGATCGAAATCCGGAGCCATCATCTCATCCATACTCATAAACAACATCATAATATTCCAAGGGAACGGTGTTTTACCGTAAAAACCCCAGGCGACTTTTGTGCCACCCTCAACATCCGAAAGCCTAACGTAACCGTCCGATTCACTTTCCCAGGGTTCCATGAAATGCAGGTGGTAGGTAACTTCTTCCAACGATTTGATACCGGTATTTGTCATTTCCCCTTTTCCCGTCAAATCCGGGTCACCCTCCCAACGATAGATGGATCCCTCTGTTCCATCCTTGCCTTCTACGGTGACTTTCATCGTCGTATCGCGTTCAGCCCAGGGTGACCACTTTTGCCAGTTCCGCCAATACTTGACTTGATTAAAAACAACGACCTTGGGCGCATCTATCACAACTGTCCGTTCAACATCATACTTCTTTGGTGCCACAAGTCCCAATACAATAATCAGAACCACAATGACGAGCACGATGATTCCGATGATTTTCAATGCTTTCATACTACTACCTCCTTATTTTAATTGAATGAAAACGAGCTACAATTTGTAGCAAACTATCTTATGAGATCATTCAACTTTTTTATTTTGAGTAATATAAACCTTTATCAGCGAAATATCAAGCGAAATATGAAATAAACGTACTTCAGGGCTAATATCAAATAAAAAAGGATTCACAATAGTTAAGCTGTGAATCCTTTTTTATCTCAATTCTCACTGGATGAAGAAAAATTAAAAATCCTCACCGCCCTCCATATCGTCTGCCTGCCCCCTGTTCCTGCTACGGTCACGGTCGGTTCTGTAGTTATTGATATTGTAGCGAATATTCAGCATTACGATCGGAGATTCGATGTCAAACTTACGACGAATGTAAAAATTCGGACCTTCGGAAATCGATTCGTATTTACGCTGCCCGAACACATCTCTGATTTGCAGGCTTAGACTCAGCGCCCGCTCGAAAAATTCCTGTTTTACCGCAAGATCAGTAGAGAAAAATCCTTCCCGTCGTCCCTGCGATCTCACTGTGGGACTACGGTAGCCGTTATTAATCTGTAATTGCGTCGAGCGACCCAATTTGAACACATTATTAAATCGAGTACTCCAGTTATCGCTTTGCCGCGAAAAATCATCCCCGAACAGCTCCCCTTCGATTCTGTATTGATAGATATTACCCATAAGGTTGATATTCCAGAATTTAGTGACATCTATATTCAGCAGCAATTCGGTTCCCAATGAATAATCGGTGCCGACATTTTCCACGGAATGCAGCGTCACATCCACATCATAAACCGAGCGCACGCGCTCGATTTTATTGTTCGTTTTACGATAATAAAGCTCCGTCGAAAACAGATTTTTACCGAACGATGTCTGAAATCCCATTTCATAGGAATCGATGTATTCCGGTTCGATTGCCGGATTGCCTCTTCTTACATTATACGCATCAGACCATGTCAGGAAAGGCTCCAGATAGTAGCCCCGGGGTCTGTCGATGCGACGAGTGTAGCTTGCCATCAATTGCCGCCCGCGGGAAAATTCATACGAAAAATGAGCTGTTGGAAAATAATCCCAGCGATCAATTACATATTTTTCATTTTCACCAACCAGTTCCGTGGATCGGTCGGTATATTCCCCGCGCAATCCACCCTGAAAACCGAACTTGCTTATTTTTGTAGAATAGATCGCATATAACGAATGTGTGTTGCGAATGTAACGCGTCGTGTGTGCATAATCGGACAGAAATACATAATCGTCTTGATCCGGCTGGTATTCAAAAGTCTCGACAATATCTTTAGAGTCATCAAATTCACTTTGATAGCCGGCTTCGAATTTATCATCTTCATTAAACGGCAGCGTGTAATCGACTTTCGTACGATATTCTTGAGAAGGTCCTTCTTCCGAAGATATATGCCCATTAATTTTGGCGCCATCCGGTTCTATGAGTTCATTTACAGATTCCTCATCGCCATTGCGTTTGCTGTACCTTAACTGCGCGGTTAACTCATGTCCCTGACGCCCAAATTTTCTGCGATAGGACAGGTTGGTTGAATAATACGTACCGGAGCGCCCGTGGATATCATTACTGGTATATAGATTGTGAATTAAATCCGGCTCAGCCCATTTATCATAATTTTCATCAGACTCATGTTCATGCGACCTGTAACCGTAGCGTCCATCTAATTGAAGATTATCTTTCGGGGAAAGATTCCACTCCAATCCGCCGCGTAAGCCGTACCGAATATAACCTCGTTCCGAATCGCCGTCAGAATTGATGAAAGACGTCAGTCCCCTATAAATCGTCCTGTTCTCTTGCAAACCGGTTCCCTCAAAAAAGCGGCGGTTATAATCGAGACCCAGCACTATACTGTACTTGTTATTCCGGTTTTCCAACAGCAACTCGCCGCCGTACTTGTCGTTCAAGCCACTGTTCAGATTCAAGAGTCCGCTGCGACCACTGCGCTGGTTTTTCTTCATCACCAGATTGATAATGCCCGCAGTTCCATCCGGATCGTATTTTGCCGATGGATTGGTTATAATCTCGATATTTTCGATGGTGCTGGCAGGAATTTGCTGTAACGCGTCGTTCGGCTCCAGCACCGTCGGGCGACCGTCGATCAATACCTGAAAATTGCTGCTCCCCCGCAGCGTCACGTTTCCTTCGATATCCACTGTCACCGATGGCACATTTTCCAGTACATCGGCGGCATTGCCTGAAATCGCCGTCTGCACCTGACTCACTGCGATCACCTTCTTGTCGATCTCGTAGGTCAGCGCCGGCTTCTCACCTTCCACAGCCACGGTCTCCATGCTCAGTACCATACCTTCCAACTCGATTTTACCAAGATCGACCACTGGCTGCCGCGGATTAACCCGGATATTTTCGATCTCCTTGATTTCATAGCCCATGAACCGGATTTCGATGTAATACGCTCCCGGCGGTACACCTTTCAATTGAAAACTACCTTTATCATCAGAGATAGTGCCTGTTACTTGCGAGCGATCTCTCTGGGAAAATAAAATGATATTAGCATACTCAATCGGATTATTTGTCTGCTGATCATAAATAGCGCCATTTATCATTGCACCATTTCGCGGACGCTGCGCCTGAGGTAGCGCCGCCTGTACCAGTAACAACACCACAATCAACGCCGGTATCAGTTTTTTCAACATTCGATTCAACTCCTTTTTACTAGATAGTATTTGCAGGAAAAGAAAAATAACGAGTCTCAATATACGACATAATTTTGTAGAAAATTGGTAGTCTTCTTAATGAGATTCTGTAATTTCAAAAATATGTTGTTCATCCTTATATTTATAATCGATCCGCAGGTTGTTCAACACACAGATCTTTTGTACCAGCGCCAATCCCAATCCCAGTGACATTTTCGACTGGTGATTTCGCCGGAAACGTTGAAAAATCTTCTCTGCCGGAAAATTAAGCGGCGGTCCGTAATTGCTTATAGCTAATCGATCTGAGGTAGTTTCGATGCGAATCGGACTGTCGTTTGTCCCATAAATTACCGCATTGCGCAGTAAATTCTTGAAAATAATATCCAGCAAATACGGATCGATGTAAAACTCATGTTTCTCATTGAGATCCGTTTTTAAAGCTAATGATTTCAATTGAACAAGTTCACTGATTCCCGCCAGATGCTTTTCGATAACCGGTTTTGTTCGAACCCGCGTTGCGTTGCTGAATTCATTATTTTCAATCTTCGTAATTAAATTGAGCGTGTTTCCCAGTTTCGAAAGATGGATCGATTCCTCATAAATGATCTTAATTGTCTCTGCCTGCCTCTCCATCACCGCTTCATCGGCAATCAGATTCTCGGTTTTATTGCGAACAATAGTCAATGGCGTCTGAATTTCGTGCGCCATGTTTTCGGTATATTCTTTCAGATTCTGATAATCGTCTTCAATGCGGTCGATCATCTGATGAAATAAATCCTGCATTCTCCTGAACTCAGTGCTCGACGTCTCGATCTTGCCGATTTTGCGCCGTTCCCCGACTTTATACGTCTGCATCAATCGCAATATTGAATTGAACGGCTGAAACAAATATCCGGACGGAAAATAGTTGAACAGGACCACACCCAGCGCAAGCAGAATAAATGCTGGAATCATCGAACCTAAAATATCGTCTCGCAGCCGGAAATAATCATGGATCGATTTCGTCAGCTCGATTCTGTAAAATTGACCGCTTGATTCAATCACTGTGATTTTTTTGCGGTAATTGTGCATTTCATCCAGCTCGGTATTATAAACCAACGTGTCCCGATACACCGGATAGTTCGTCATTTTCGTCGAATCCGCCAGCAAAGTAAGTCGCAGGCTTGAAGGCAGACGATCGATAGATTTGCCCGATTCGATGAAATGTTTAAGCCGGTGCTCTGATTTTTCAAACCGATGCGCTAATTCGTAGTCGATGAATTCATCAGTTTCATGCGTCAGGAATAACGCGCTGCTGAAAAACGCGATGAACGTGAATAATAAATAAATAAATGTTGTTTTCGATAATAGATTAAATGTGCGACTTTTTTTCATAGTGTGCCTTCTATTTATGAGTCACAAATTTATAGCCCATGCCGTACATCGCTTTGATGTAATTTTTCCCGCCGGCGCTGGTAATTTTTTTGCGGAGATTTTTAATATGATTGTAAATGAAATCAAAACTATCCACCTGATCGATATGATCTCCCCAGAGGTGCTCGGCAATGCTTTCCTTTGTCAACAATCGATCCGGATTCTGCATAAAATATAGCAGAAGATCGTACTCTTTCCGGGTCAGCGTCAACGGCGAATCATTGACAAATGCCTGAATGGCAACAAAATCCACCCTGATTTCATTGATTTGCAAAATATTGCTGCGCTTGAATTTATTTCGTCGCAGTAGCGAGCGGATGCGTGCATTGAGCTCCGCTTTATGGAACGGCTTCGTCATATAATCGTCAGCGCCTAAATCGAGCCCATGCACCTTATCTTCGATTGCATCCTTCGCCGTCAGGATCAGGATGCTCGTTTTCGGCGTAGCTGATTTTATATCCTGGATCAGTTCCAGTCCATTGCCGTCCGGGAGACCCAGGTCCAGCACAACAAGATCGTACTGATAAATATCCAGTTTATCGCTCGCCTCGCGAAATGTCCCGGCAATTTCGGTCACAAAACCGTTATCTGATAAAAACTGCGCCATATCCAGCGCCAGGCGATTATTATCTTCGATGATGAGTATTTTCATAGTTCAATTGTAAATTATTTTAATGTAATATACAATCGAATTCTGTAGAAAATTTGTTTATTTATTTGATTAATCCTTGACATTTGCGTTTTAAATCCTTAGTTTATAGGGAAAGCTAACACCGACTAAATTGTATCTCCATTTATAGAATAATAGTTACACTCGTTCTTTTAAAATCTTCTCAGAAAATATCTGGAACGATTTTCAAGGTGAGACTATAAAATGGAACTTCATGTAGAAGTTGTTAAGCTTAATCCACTCTGTTGTTACAAGCTACACAAAATTTGCTGAAGCAGATTTACCATCGAAAGTTGCTCCAATTCTCATCTGAATGCTTTTGTAGAATACAATCAACGTCATCAGTTCTCTACATATATTACATGGGAGGCGATTTCAAATGAAACATATCGCGTTCATTGCTGTCGTATTCTGTTCTTCTTTGTATGTATCAATGTCAAATTCATTTGCTCAGGATGAAAGTTCTGGCAAATGGTTCGATCCTCTAAGACTCGGCTTCGAACATTCCAATATAACGGATATCGGTCCGGTCATTCAGTACAATGTATTTAAATCTCTGCATGTGACATGCAAGCTGCAGTACAACACTGATATCGAGGATTTTTTTGTGCTGCCAGGAATTAAATACAATTTTAAGCAGATCAAATATGGATTAAG
>WJJN01000157.1 GCA_014729735.1 Candidatus Zhuqueibacterota bacterium | reverse complement strand
TGCTCCGGTGATTGCTCGCTCAGCGCCATCACCAGAGCCTCGTAGCCGCCATTGGCAATATATTCTTCGATACTATCCGGATCGATTTTGCCCCGGTTCCGCAGCACGATCAACTGCTGCTGCCTGAAAAAATCCAGATCCTGAATTTCCGGGACAGTTCGATGTATTGTGCTGTATTCCAAAGTTTTCTCCCTGTTTTTTGTTAACACACTGGTTCTTCGCCAACACTTAGCGCGTATTCCGGGACGATCTCCCCGTTCAAAACGTGTTTCTCGAAAATCTCTCTGACCTTTTCTTCAGTCAGCTCATAATATTTTACCGGCTGATCATTCTGAAAATAGATGGTCGCCATCGGCTCTCTGCTGCACAATCCCGCGCAGCCCGATGAGCTGAGAACGACGCCGGCAACAGCCCGTTTCTGGATCTCACTTTTAAATGCGTGATAAATCGTCTCCGCGCCGGATGCAATTCCGCAGGTTCCGGTATGAACGATGATTTTCGCCCGGTAACCGCTCTTGCTCGATTTCCGAAACTCATCCTGATATTTGTAAAAATTTTCTATCGTGAGTTTAGGCATACAACTCTCCTTTTGACGTTTCATTCTGTTTTTGAAATCCGGTAGATACATATTTCTGTGGCTGGATCCGCTTGAGCCAAACGTATCGGATCTTTCGCTGCAATTTCCTGTTTTTTAAGTCAGGCGTCGCTTTCGTCCGATGAAGATAGCATGTTTTCTTTTTGATAGAAATCACCGGCATGATTACACCTCTTCGCTGATTTCGCGGTATTTATTCAAAATCGAATTCACTTTTTGAATGCGGGTGTTGCCGTGATATTCATTATCCACCACCACGATGGGTCCCAGCGCGCAGGCGCCGAGACAATTGACAGTTTTCAGCGTGAACTGCTGATCGTCCGTCGTGTCGCCGACCTCCACATTCAACCGGCGTCTTACTTCATCCAGCACCCGGTGACCGCCGCGCACATGACAGGCTGTGCCCAGACATACCTGGATCAGATGCTTCCCCTGCGGCTTCAGGCTGAATGCGGTGTAAAACGATGCGATGCCGTACAGATCGATCAACGCTTTTCCGGTTTTTTCGGAAACCATCCGCAGCGCATCTTCGGGCAGATAGCCGAACTCCGCCTGAATATCTCCCAGCGTTGCGATCAAGCCGTCTTTCTCATTTCCATTTCGTTCTAATATATCGCTGACAATTGTTGTATCCATGAATCCTCCGAATTAATTAACAATATTCTGCACAATGCCAAACGCCTCCGTCGGGTTTGGGATAGTTGCACCGCTCCCGGCGGGCGCAATTGGAACAGAGTCCCTTGTATTTTGGATCGCTGTTTTTAACGGATTGAATAATGTCATCGGCAGTGTATTTTTCTGATGGCGCGGTATGGGGAGACTGTTGTGCAGGCGGATCGTAGTCATTGAACATTTCACAAAACCACACCGGTCGCTCCGCATCCCGGGAGAGCCTGCACGTGGGTGCATTGTTGCAGGTAATGCAGATCCCGTAGTATTTTGTGTTACTTGACACGCTGATAGTATCCTTCTGTCCCTTTCTGTTTCGGTTGTACCGGACAATTCATTCATATTCATCAAGCATCGGTTTCCCCTAAAAGTACAAACTGGTCTCAGACAGAACGCCCGAGACCAGATTGTCCCAGAAGTGAATCTATCTCGTCATTGCCAGTGAGGATAGATTCGGATAACAAATTTTATATACTGTAATTCTCAATTCGCGGGATAATATCAGGCAACTGTTATGCCACTGAGAGAAATTTTGAGAATGCGAATATACAGTGGCTCTAACTCACATATTTTCATATTGATGAATTGAATGGCTTGGAAATAATCTATTGGCATGAAAGAAAATTTTCCCCGCAAATGGCGGGTAAATTTTTCCCGGCGGGGAAAAATGAACCGGTAATGGAACGCGGATTTAACGGATGACACGGATATAAACGGATATATCACCGTGTCATCCTCGATCCGATTTTACTCAGGTGAGATTATTTCAATAACAGAAGCTTGCGCGCGTGACTAAAATCATTCGCCTCAATTCTGTAAATGTAAACACCGTTGGAAACAAGATGACCATTGCCATCCCTGCCGTCCCATTGGACTTGTTTGTTGCCGGCTGCATGAATACCATCCACCAGTGTGATGACTCTGCGTCCTAATATGTCGTAAATCGTGAGTGTTACGTGTGCGGTTTCCGGAAGTGAATAGGGAATGATAGTGGTCGGATTAAACGGGTTGGGATAATTTTGTGCAAGCTCAAAATGCTGCGGCAAATGTCCTTCGTGGACTGTGCGATTTGTTTGTTGGTCCTCTTTTGGCAAGTTATCTGGTGTACTCTTGTATACCTCAGCCACTCCCGGCACGATGTCGTTGCTTTTGCTATGGATTCCACGGCTCGCTATTTTGAAAAAGACCGTTTTCCCGCGATAGCCGGAAATATCGCAATTCATGTTCTTTTGAATCCGGATTTCTTCGGTACGATTCGGAAGTTCAACCTGCGCCAGTGAATTCAATACATTTTTTGTTGCCTGTTCCACTAACTGAACCTCGATCTCGATATTTTCAAAACCAGAGGCAATCAACTCGTCGGCATCGTTTCCGTAAACGTGCAGATACCAGCTAACAGTGTCCGCATCCGAGGGTAATGTTACAGGCTCACTGCACAGATAGCTGAACAAGGAATCAGGATTCAGAATTATTTTTTCATCATCCATACCCAGCAGCGAAATGGCACTGCTGTTCCCTGCTTTATCTGTCATACTTAATTCACTGACCTCAACCCAGAGCAACGTTGAAGACACACTATCCTGTAATATTGCACTTCGATGGTGGATTAAATTTTCAACCGGATTTTCCGCAGTTGCATCTGCTATTTTCAGTAATCCGCCGGATGGTAATTGTTCATTGCTGAGTTTTATTTCATAAGGTGAGTCCGATACATCTGTCCAGACATATTTGGCGGTGGCGCTGCCCGTGGAAATATTGGGATACTTTCCCTGGCTGGCGATGAACGACAGCGACCAACTACTGCCGTTGTAATGCGCCCGATAAATGCTGTTATATGTTTTGTAAAATACGATGGATCTTTTATCGTTATCATGTCCGGTGATCGAGGGATTGTAAAGAGTCGAATTCAGATCAAAGATGCTGAAACTCCCGGTACCGCGGCGATGGACAATGACCTGAGTTTGTAACG
>WJJN01000156.1 GCA_014729735.1 Candidatus Zhuqueibacterota bacterium | reverse complement strand
TGCCGGGGCAGTGCCCACTCCTAATTTGCTATCGCTAGTCACTTTTACGTGAGTGTTGCCGGAATTATCTTCTACCAACAAATCCGTATTTGCGGTCGAAGTATTTTTTACATGAAGAGCAGCCGATGGAGCTGTTCCCACGCCGAGTTGTCCCGTTGAATTTGAATTTAACTGAGTATTGCCACTGGGGTCTTCAACCAAAAGAACATTTTCTTCACTATTTTTGTTTTTTACGTGAAAAGCGGCAGTTGGCGCATGCGTACCGATACCAACATTTCCTTTTGAGGGAAAGACGTTGTCTGTTCCCAGAACCGACATACTCGCCGGAGTGGTCGTTAATTTAAAACGCGGCTCCAGTTCTGTCCCGCCTTCGATAGAAAGACCGAGCCAATAGGTCGTATTGAATTCCACGTCAGTTAGCGGAGTAACTGTCCCCAGCTCGGCGCTGTAAACACCATGCAGTACCGCCACACTTCCCTGCGTTTCTTCCCATACTGCGGTACCCCCGCTCGCTTGAGAATAAAGCCTGAAGGTCATGCTATAATTGCCGTCAGCGACGGTTTTGCCCAGCGGATCCCGCAGCACACCCTGCACTGAAAATGTATCTGCGAACAGATTCGCGGCAATCATGACGATAGCCGTCATGAGAATGCAAAAAACATTTAATTTTTTCATTTGAAGCTCCTTGTGTTGTTCTTGATTTGTGCTTAAAATTTCGCAAATGACTATCTGCCTGTCTGTGCCTTTTAGGTTATATATTTATGCTTAGCTAAGATAAATTAACACACTGTAATTAAACAATACTTTTAAAAAAATCGACAGCTATTGTATTTTCTTTAAAAATGATGCAATAAAACTTCTCTTCAAGTTGATTAAAAATATTTTTATGGCAACATTTATGGTTGGTTGTCAATCAAAAGACTTGAAACATGAAACAATTTAAAGATATGAAGATCGAATAGTTGAAAACTGGTGATGCGGTGATATAAATTTGGTCGAAAAATGGAGACTATGCAGACAAAGTGCGAGGTCAGGGGATGTGCGCCCTGGATTTTTGCGCACACCCCTTTTATTTATTTAATCTTACTTGATCAAAGTCATCCGTTTCGTTTCAGAAAATGAACCGCTTTTCAGTGTGTAAAAATAGATTCCGCTGGTTTGACTAGCCGCCTGCCATTTAACCGAATGAGTTCCGGCGTTTAATTGACCATTCACCAACACTGCTACTTCTCTTCCCTGTACATCAAAAATTTTTAAACTCACATAGTTGGTTTTAGGCAATGAAAATGAAATCGTCGTCGCTGGATTGAAGGGATTGGGAAAATTTTGATTTAATTTGAAATCAGAGGGAAGCGATCTCTTATTTTCGTCAATATCTGTCGTCATGTCGGCATCCCGCACCAGCCGCACGTAATTGTAAATCCGAATCGCATCGCCTTGTGGTCCAAAGCCCTCGGGATAATCATCCGGGTTCCCGGTTTTGGGATCACTGCGTTGACAGCCCGCGCCGTGGACATCCTGCCAATGTCCGTTCATGTAACCCAAAGCCCGTCCAAAACTGACATAAGCTGCGGCTCCTCCGGGAGTATTTGAAAAATTGGCATGGGTGGTGCCGGACCAGTAAAAAGCATAATCCGCCTCACCGGCTTCGTTGGTAATTGGGGTTGCATTGAAAATCGGGTCAATGGCAGCCGAATTGGTCGTCCCGGGTGAACGGGTGTAATCGACGATGCTTTGTAATTCTTTCACATGTGGAAGACGCCAGTCAGAATAACCGGCAAACTCTTTTCCTTCGGCATAAGCAAGAGCCTCTTCCCATAGAATAGCTACGCCATTATCATCCTGCATCCACATCAGCCCGGTGGCAGCGTCGGTAATGGTTCCGTCGCCGTTATCCTGAAAATTATTGACACCGTAAGCGCTGTTGCCTCGCACGTAAATCACGAAAAATGTTTTATCAACACCTGCGCCGTGAGGCATGGTTAAACCATATCCTTTAATTCTGCCGTCAGCGAAATTCACGCCGAACATCGTTCCGCCATCCGCAGTTTCATCAACATATAGCGTTGACGTTGCATATTGCGAATCGATAATACGTTCACTGGCATCCGTATCGCCGTAAGCAAAATCAAAATAATCAGTGTTGATGAATGGAGTTTGACCGTCTGCTGCCATCGGATTGATATCTCTTCCACTGAACATAATAAGAGAATAAAGCTCTTTAACGGTCGGAAGCCGCCAGTCATTATAGCCTGCCAGGTTGAAATTATCCGCTCCTGCCAATGCTTCATCATACGTTAATTTATCCGCCGCATCGATAGTACCGTTGCCGTCCGTATCCGGGCTTTTTTGCCACATCAGACCGGTCACGTTATCCGTAATCGTGCCATCGCCATTATCGGTGTATGAGGGCTGATTGCCGTTGTAGTGAGCGTCCTGACCGTAAAAAGCCGTACCTGGAGCAGGGGTAGATATTTCATTGGAATTATTGTAAAATTTGGTTTGACCGGTATCCACGATTTTGTAGTTTTGGCTATAAGCCGCATGACTGACGAAGAAAATAAAAAGCACAATTGCCAGAATTCGGTTATTCGATATTTTAAACATGATTGAATCCTCCTTAGTTTTATATAAGCAATTTATTTATTGAATCGAAGTCCCC
>WJJN01000155.1 GCA_014729735.1 Candidatus Zhuqueibacterota bacterium | reverse complement strand
GTAATATAAAATCCCGAGCCCTTGAAAATGAAGCCATTCCCCGGACTAAGCATACGATGGACATGCCCGGTACATTTCGGACAAATTGTCAAGGGAGCGGCAGTGATTTGTTGAAATTCATCGAAGTGATACCCGCAATCATCGCATAAATATTCGTATGTAGGCATTTGCAAATCTCCTCTTGTTCAGTATTTATTCCTTCGGCATCTTGAATGACACATAATAGTGATCATCTCCTTTTCTAAGCCTGATGAAGACGATACCATTCGGCTTAATCGCATCCAGTATATCATTAAAATCGCTCACATTTTTCACCTGTTTGCGATTGATTTCTTTGATCAAATCGCCTTCGCGAATTCCTTCGCGATACGCAATACTTGCACGACTCACATATGTAACGACAACGCCGCGCTCATTTTCATAGCCATATTGACGCTCCAGATCGGAAGTCAGGGTTTCAACCTTAATGCCGAGTTTTTCAGAGCTTTTTGCCTCGCGTGAAGTCGTTGCAACTTCCTTATCATCAGGACGTTCTCCGAGAACGGCATCGATGTTTATAATCCTGTCCCCGCGTTTTACCTTGAATGTCACTTCCTTATTCGGCTCCGTGGAAGCGATCATCAAGGTCAAGTGCGTTTGGTCGCGGACATCCTTACCGTCGAATTCCAGAATCACGTCTTCTGTTTTGAAGCCAGCTTTTTCCGCAGGGCTATCTTCCATTACTTGAGCCACAAGCGCACCGCGGGCTTCTTCCAGATCCAATGCCTGCGCCATCTCGTCATCGATTCCCTGGATCATAACGCCGAGCCAGCCGCGAACTACATGTCCTTTGTCGATCAGCATTTCCATTACATGCCGAGCCATGTTGACAGGAATGGCAAATCCAATTCCGACATTCCCGCCACTGCCGGAGATAATAGCGGTATTGATTCCGATCAATTCGCCACGCAAATTGACAAGCGCACCACCGCTATTGCCCGGATTGATCGCAGCATCGGTCTGGATAAAATCCTCATACTGCGCCAATTGAAAATTCGAGCGTCCTTTCGCACTTATAATACCATGTGTAACTGTATGCTCCAACTGCGCCGAGAAAGGATTACCCACAGCCATCACCAACTGTCCGACTTCTATTTTATCGGAATCTCCCAACCGAATTGCCGGTAAATTCTTCTCATCGATTTTAATAACAGCAACATCTGTTTTGGCATCGGCTCCGATAATTTCTGCCTGGTACTCTTTATTATCAATTGTGAGAACCGTAATTTCATCGGCATCTTTAATGACGTGATTATTTGTGATAATATATCCGTCCGAGCTGATAATAACGCCTGATCCAAGACCTTGTTGTCTGAATTCCTCTTCCTCAGGAAGTTGACGGTCACGGTCTCTTCTGTTTTCCGGTTGTCGGAAAAAATACCGGAAAAAATCATCATTGAAAAAATCGGAAAATGGATTCATTCGCCGGTATTTAATGATTTTTGCGCTTGTAATAGTAACAACGGACGGCTTTACTTCCTTTGCCACTTTCACAAAGGCATTTTCAAGTCCTGCAAGATCGGCGCCTGGCTTGAGCGGCTCTTTCTCTGATCCCAGGACTACTCCTTTGCTATTTTCCTGTTGAGAAGCAACGCTGTTGTCGGTCCATTCAAAATTAGAAGCAATTATCAACCCCCCGATAATCCCGATAAATATCGATCCTATCACCAATAGGGTTATTTTATGTGATTTCATTTGTTCCTCCTGTGGTGGTATGAAAGTTAATTTCAATCTTCCTATTTAACATCTTCTTTCTCCCGAACCTTTACGTTTACGTAGAGGTCCCCTCTACCCCTTTTCGATTCAACACCATGTCCTTTTAACCTGAATCCTTTGCCATCTTTCGTGCCTACAGGAATTTTGATTTCCAGTTGTTTACCGTATGGTGATTTGATGCGCAATTTTGTTCCTTTTTCAGCTTTTTCCGCGTCTACCGGAATTTCGCAATAGAGATCATCTCCTTTACGTTTAAAAAACCGATGCGGCTTAATATTAATCGTTAAGTAAATATCTCCCGGAGCACCTTTTTTCGAGCCCGGATTTCCCTGTCCTTTTAACCGCAATTGTGTACCTTCCTGTATTCCCGGTGGTATGCTAATCGCAAGTCTTTTTTTGACATTCACGGTTCCACTGCCCTTACAATTATCACATGGATTACTTATAATCTGTCCTCTTCCATAGCATTGAGGACAGGGACGATTTACAGCGAAAAATCCCTGTGACATAGAAATTGAGCCGGTTCCCTGACAGGTCGGGCACGTTTCGGGTTTCGATCCCGGATTGGCACCTGAGCCATTACAGACATTACACGATTCTTCTCGCGACACATTGATGTATTGCTTTCCGCCTTTAATTGATAACTCGAACGGAATGCTGATTGCTGAATAAATATCTTCACCTCGTTGTCTGCCGGCTGTTCCGGATCTGCGGCTTCTTCCCCCTCGATCAAATAAATCTCCGAGGATGTCTCCCAAACCAAATCCAGCAGATCCGAACAGATCTTCAAAGGAGTAACTTTCCGTTCTTTGTCCGGCTCCTCCGCCGCGTCCCCAAAAATCATTGATATTGGAAAAATCAAATCCGCCATAACCAGCGCCGCCAGCACCCGGTTCAAAAGCACCGTATTTCCTCATCTGGTCGTATTTTTTTCGTTTCTCGGGCTTACTGAGTACGGAATAAGCTTCTGAAATTTCCTTAAATCTGGTCTCAGCCTGTTTATTCCCTTTGTTTGCATCAGGGTGATACTTTTTTGCCAGATCACGATAGGCGCGCTTTATTTCGCTGGTATCCGCATTTTCGCTGACACCTAATATTTCGTAATAGTCTTTCGCCATAAATGTTTATATCATTCACTCCTTTTTGAATACTTTCACTTTTGCAGGTCTCAATAATTTCGATTTAAACAAATATCCCTTTTGCCATTCCTCGATGACCGTATTATCTTCCCCATCTTCTCCCTTTTCAATGACCACTGCTTCGTGCCATTCCGGATCGAATTCTTCTCCCACGCTCTCAATCGGTTCCAAACCTTCGGTTCTCAAAATTGAATACAGTTTTGTATAAATTAATTTATTGCCACTTAATTGTGCCTCGTCGATTTTATGAGCATTGTCCAGCATACGCTCAAAGTCATCAAGAACCGGCAATAACTTTTCTATCAATTCTCTTTTCACAAAATCAGAAAGTTCTTCACGCTCTTTCCGAACTCTTCTTTTATAATTCTCAAATTCGGCT
>WJJN01000778.1 GCA_014729735.1 Candidatus Zhuqueibacterota bacterium | reverse complement strand
GACCATGATACCTTGAAACGCTTTGATTTGGCAGGCTATCGTTTGAAGCGCTCGGTCTATCTAATTTTGGAAGACCGAAAAAAGCGATTATGGTTTGGCACGGATAACGGTGTGATTCGCTGGGATGGGAATGAAATCAGGGAGTATAATGTTCATAATGGTTTCGTGGGACGAGAGATTAACCGCTCTGCCGGAATAATCGATCATAGTGGCAGAGTCTGGATCGGAACGGATCTCGGTGTTTCCTGTTACCGTGAAGAGTATGATTGTGACCGAAATGATATCCCACCTCCTCTGGTTAAATTAACCGAAATCGAAGTTCAGGGGGAACGGCGTCCTTATCAGAATGCAACGCATCTGGGTTATTCGGAAAACAATCTGGTTTTTCACTTTGAATGCATTTCATTTATTGATGAAAATGCGATTTCATTTCGTGCCAAACTTGCGGGTTCGGACGAGGAATGGATCGACGGTCTGGATGTCGGTCATCAGCAAATGCGCTATACACATCTGAAACCCGGAAAATATCAATTTTATGTTCAGGCGAAAAATGCATTGGGAAGATGGAGCCCTGTAATTACCTCACCTGAAATCATTATCAGTCGTCCCCTTTGGAAGCAATGGTGGTTTCATTTAACATTATTGTTTGTGGTGGCTTTGTTGACCACTAGTATTTATCGTTTTTTAACGAATAAAAAACTTGCCAGAAATCTGGAGATAAAAGTCCGCGAGCGCACCAGGCAATTGCAGGAATCCGAATGGCGGTACCGCCAGATGTTCGAAAGCAATCAGGCAGTTATGTTGTTGATTAATCCGAAGACCGGATATGTGATGGATGCTAATCCTGCTGCATGCAACTTCTTCGGGCATAGCCATGCCAACATGCTGAAGCTACATTTTCCGATGTACCAAAATGAAAGCAATGACGAGAATATTGTCAGCGAATCATTTCCAATTCCGGAATACATAATTACGCAGCAACGAATTGCATCTTCCAAAAACAGAGATGTTGAAATTTATGCCTGTCCGATTTATTTACAGGGCGAAAAATCGGTATTTTTAATTATACATGATATTTCCGAACGATTGCAGGCGGAAAAAGCATTAGCCGCGGAAAAAGAACGGCTTGCAGTCACTTTGCACTCGATTGCTGACGGTGTAATTAGCACTGATATACAGGGCAGGGTTAATTTAATGAATAAAGTTGCCGAAAATATGACTGGATGGTCTTTGGAAAAAGCGTTGGGCAAAAAAGTCGGCACGGTTTTCAAAACTGTTCTCGAGAACAGTCGGAAGCCATCTGAAAATCCGGTTGATAATGTCCTGAAAAGCGGTCGGATGCAAAGGTTCTCATCCTATAATATTTTGAAATCACACGATGATAAGGAACGGATCATCGCTGCTTCGGCGTCCCCGATACATGATCGTGACAAAATGTTGATCGGTGTTGTCCTTGTGTTTCGAGATGTTACGAAACAGCGGAAACTGGAAGAAGAATTACTGCGGGCGAGCAAAATTGAATCGGTTGGTGTTTTAGCTGGCGGAATTGCTCATGATTTCAACAATATTTTGACGGGAATCATCGGCAATCTCTCACTCGTAATGATGCATATCAAAAAAAATGAATCGATCTACAAATTGCTTTCTGCGGCAGAAAAAGCTTCTTACCGCGCCAGGGATTTGACGCAGCAACTGTTGACTTTTTCGAAAGGCGGAGTCCCGATCAAGAAAGCGACACGTTTAGCTGCAATCGTCGAAGAAACAGCGGCATTTGTTTTGAGCGGCTCCAATGTTCATTATGAAATCCGAAAACCGGAAAATTTATGGCAGATAATGGTGGATGCCGGACAAATTAATCAGGTGATCCATAATCTGTTGTTGAATGCCGAGCAAGCGATGCCCTCGGGAGGTATCATTAAAATCACCCTCGAAAATACAATTGTACAATACAATTCTTCATTGCCGCTGAAACGCGGTCGCTATGTAAAATTAATAGTAGATGATTCCGGTATCGGAATTTCAGGAGGGGATCTTCAGAAAATTTTTGATCCCTATTTTACGACGAAACAAAAAGGAAGTGGCTTGGGACTCGCGACTTCTTACTCGATTATTAAAAAACATAATGGTCATATTGCCGTCGAGTCCCGGCTGGGCAAAGGAACGACGTTTTGTGTCTATTTACCGGCAACATCCTCGGAACAGGTCGTTGAATTTAACTACGAAATTGATGAGATGAAAGAGATGAGAAAAGTACTACTTATGGATGATGATGAGACGATTCGTTCAACTACCGGAAAGATGCTGCGGTATCTCGGTTATCAGGTGGAAACAGCCAGTAACGGCGAAGAAGCCGTACAAAAATATGTTATAAGCAGGAAAAACGGAAGAGCATTTGATGTTGCTATTTTCGATCTCACTGTTCGGGGAGCAATGGGAGGCAAAGAAGCACTACAAAAATTGATGAAAATCGACCCAGGCATAAAAGTTATCGTTTCAAGCGGCTATTCCAATGATCCGATTATGGCGAATTACGAGAAGTACGGTTTCAAAGGTGTGGTCACCAAACCATATGAAATTTCCATGCTCAGCAAAGCGCTGAAAGAGGTATTGACAAACCACAATGAATGAGACTATTTTCCCCTTCGCTGTGACCATTCCTCTAAAAATATATAAAATACTGCATATCCTTCATACGGATGCCACGGTTTAAATAGTTTCCTGATTTGATCCGATGAAATTTGTTCCACCTTATGAATTGATTTCATGATTCGTTGCAGAGCAATATCATCCGCAGGAATGTTATCGTGCTTCCCGAGTCCACGAATGAGAGCATATTCCGCAGACCAAAGACCGATCCCCCTGATTTTCGTTAATTCCGTGATCGCGTCTCTTGAAGGAAGTTCCCCGATTTTCTCTGCATCCAATTTCTTGTTAACGATCATTTGAGCGAGATTGATGATATATTCCGCCTTGCGCGTGGTGAATTTTAAATCGCGAATTTGCGAAGGCTGAAGTTCGGCAATCTGTTTGGGTTGTGGAAACGCGTGAAACATCTTACCATCGTTTTGCAATGGAATGCCAAATGTCCGAATAAATCGATCTGTCAGTTGCATGGCGACAGACAATGATATCTGTTGCTCCGAAATCGCAATGACCAGTGCTTCGAAAAGACTCTCCGTATGGATGATTTTTATTCCGTAAAATTTTTGTACGAGCTCAGCCAGAAACGGGTCCTTTGAAACGCGATTATAGAACGGCTTCAAATCGATATTAATTTCCAGAATGTGTTTGATTTTCCGTTGCAATTCATCATCGATGGGGTGCGTACTTTCGACATGGATTTCCGGTTCTTCGATTGTTCCGGAGGAATTAATTTTAAGCAGACAGACATTGTTATTATGATTTACGACGCGATAGAAAGTTCCATCCTCAAAAAATCCTGTTGAACCGATGTTTACTTCCCGCGGGGAAAGGCTCACTGAGCGGTCGAAGTCATAAGGCGGAACCGGATGTAGTTTCAGGTGGTGCATGGTTATCTCCTG
>WJJN01000777.1 GCA_014729735.1 Candidatus Zhuqueibacterota bacterium | reverse complement strand
TCGATTTTATGAGCATTGTCCAGCATACGCTCAAAGTCATCAAGAACCGGCAATAACTTTTCTATCAATTCTCTTTTCACAAAATCAGAAAGTTCTTCACGCTCTTTCCGAACTCTTCTTTTATAATTCTCAAATTCGGCTTTTAGCCGTTGTATCATATTTATATAGTCCCTCTCTTCAGGAACTCTTTCTTCTTCGGATAGCTGCTGTTCTTCGCCAGAATTCTGTTTCGGCGTATTTTCATCCGAACTCATTAATTCCTCATTTTCATCATTGTCTTTATTGGAAATCGGAATTTCATAAATTTCATCATTTTTTGTCTTCTCTGTCATTCCTTAACTCCGTTTGTTCATATTACTTTTTTAATTAAGACGATAAGCATTAGTAAAAAGACTTATCGACAAAAATTATGCCAGGCACTTTATAATTAGCTTAAACTAAAGTTAAATAAATGGCTTAACAAAGCAGGATATATTTTATAAATTTCGTCGTTTAACAAGTTGATCTGACATATTGACAGACAAAAAAAGGCACAGAATGTTGAATAACATCTTGTGCCTTCGCATGTTAACCTAATCTATATGATTTTTAGACTACATCATGACTTCCATAAATGCGTGAAAAGTCGTATCACCTCTGAGTAATTTCATAATAACGACTTCGCTTTTCTGGAATTTCATCAATTCAGATAGAAATATATCAACAGACAATACTTTGCGCTCTCCAATTTCAAGAATAACATCATGAAGTTGGATTCCAGCTTCGTATGCCGGACTGAATCGTTCCAATCCCGTTACAATAACACCATAATCGCGATCAATTCCCAAATCCTTTGCGACATCTCCATTGATCGATTCAACGCGAAGTCCACCGTTTTCATAATTCTTTTTTTGTTTAAGAACAGATGTTACCTGAATAGATTGCTTCCTCTCTCCCAATGATACCGTTAGTTTTATCGGTCGTCTTTTTCGAATAACAGTCAGTTCCAGAAGATCACCGGGATTTTTTTGAGTAATGATGCTCTGAACGATATTTGCATTATTCACTTCCTGTTCATCTATCTTTATCAGAACATCTTTTTCTCTCAATCCGGCTAAGAGTGCCGGACCTCCTTCACTGAGTGCGTCTATGAATACACCTTTTGGACTGAGCAAGCCCAATGCCCTTGCTTTTTTTTCATTGATATCCTGCATCGAAACACCGAGATAGCCACGGATCACCCGCCCCTTCTGGATCAGGTCATCCATTATTTCCTTTGCAAGATTTATGGGAATAGCAAATCCATAGCCCTGATTAAATCCGTTCTCAGTAGCGATTGCTGTGTTGATTCCGACTACTTCGCCTTTCAAATTCACCAAGGCGCCGCCACTGTTACCCGGATTTATCGCCGCATCTGTCTGGATGAAATTTTCCACGCCATACGTATCGCGAATGATGTTGATATCTCTTCCCATTGCGCTGATGATGCCGGCAGTAATTGTAGAATTCAATTCCAAGGGATTACCAACAGCAAGCACCCATTCCCCGATACGACAAGACTCCGAATTACCGAGTTCCGCAACCGGTAATTTATCTGCATCGATTTTTATAATTGCTACTTCCGTAAGCGGATCAACGCCCACAATTTCAGCCTGGAAAGTTCGTCGATCCGACAGTGTGACTTCTATAAATTCAGCATTTTCGACGACGTGAACATTGGTCAGAATATGACCATCTTTAGAGACAATAATACCCGATCCGGAGCCTCGTTGACGGAATTCTCGGGGAAGCGGGTGATTATTGTAATAATTATCACCAAAGAACTCATTAATGTCACTACCCCCCAATCGTTGTCGCCATAAATCTCTTGTTCGAACCACAAGAGTGCTATGAATACTCACAACTGTAGGAATAACGCGCCAGGCAACATCTGTAAATGCATGGCTTGCTTCCAACACATTAAATGTTGATTCCAATAGGCTTTTATTGTGGCTCGACTTGAACTCATCCGAAGATTTCACACTATCCCCGGAATCAAGAATTAGCGCGAAAAATACTGTTAGTGTGGCAAAAACAAAGATGCGCGATCTACCAGCCATTATTTCATTCCTTCAAAATCAATTTTATTCATCTCCGCGCAGAATCAACAAACGAACCAGGTGCATGACAGCTACCGCAGTTGAAGCAACATATGTCAAGGCTGCCGCGTTCAAAACCTTCCTGGCTGAACTTAGCTCACCACCCGTCAAAAATCCTCCGGTTTCCAGTTGCGACATCGCCCGTTTGCTGGCATTAAATTCCACAGGCAGTGTTATAACCGTAAACGCCACTGCTCCCGCAAATAACCAGATCCCGATATCCATCAACATTCCTGAATTCATAAATAACCCGACGATGAATAACGGAATCGCAAGGTTCGAGCCGATATTTGCTACCGGAAAAAGGCTGTGCCGAAATTTCAGCGGCGAATAACCGATATTGTGTTGAATTGCATGTCCTGCTTCGTGAGCAGCAACTCCCAGCGCTGCGATCGAGGAAGAGCCGTAAATGCTCTCTGAAAGCCGAAGCGTTTTTGATCTCGGATCGTAATGGTCTGTCAACGAGCCTTCGGTCTCCTCGATTTCCACGTCACTGATATTGTTGTTTCTCAAAACATTGTTGGCAACCTGCGCACCGGTCATGCCCCGGGAAGAAGGAACCTGATTATATTTCTTGAAAGTGCTTTTAACTTTATACTGAGCATACATTGCGAAAATCATCGCAGGAATTAAAAGCATCAAATCTGCTAATGTAAAAAATCCGAAAAACATCTTTTTCGTTCCTCAACTAGTTCACATTTATTTAACAAATTTTACTCAAAAATATTATGGATAGTTCCTCTGTTGCGAAGTTCCCTGATTGAGATAACCCATTTTTTAATAATAATCATAAAAAGGCAGAGTTCATAGGTACTAAAAAAATCTGTTGTTTATTCTGTGACCATTACGCGCTTAGCAATTTTGGATTACACATTTAAGCTGACTGCGTATGGAAATTTGGTGTTCACTTTTTGTGGTTCAAATATTTCACAAGTATCAGCCTGTTTCCTTTTTCTGTATCTGTTTTGTAGAAAACATCATCAACAGAACGTTTGATTATGTGAAGTCCGAATCCACCGGTTTTACGATCCATTACTGCCTGTCGAACATCATATTTTTTATTAGGATCGAATTTAAATCCCTTTCCCCAGTCACTGATGATAATGACAAACTTTTCACCATCATTACCAACTTTTACTTCGATCATATTATCGTCAATAGAAGAATAATACGCGTGCTCAACTACGTTCAGACAGGCTTCATACACAGTTACCTTTATTTTGCTTAGTTCTTTTTTATTGAATCCCGCCTTTTTTGCTCGTTTGATAACAAAATCACAGATACGGTATAAATTTTCCACATTGCTTTGTGTTTTGTACTTTTCTCCATCAATCTTTTC
>WJJN01000154.1 GCA_014729735.1 Candidatus Zhuqueibacterota bacterium | reverse complement strand
TACTTCCCCGTCATTCCAAACGAAAAACGATCGGTTAGAGCAATCGCCCATGTTAATCCGACTGCGATATCCCGTCCATCAAATGTTTCGCCCGTTCCCTCAGGACGTTCAACGGTTCTGACCGCATCACGACCATAATAGAGTGTGCTCACATTCAGTCCTATTACAGAGCGAATTGTTGGCACAGGCATTACCAGCCCGATAAAATCGAAGTTTGTATCCACCAGCCATTGGTTGTGCATGAGCTCACATTGAACGCCACCCATCCAGGCTATTCCTGCAGGATTCCAATACAATGCCGTTGGATCATTAGCAACACTGGCATACGCTCCCCCCATTGCCATGGCGCGTGCGCCCACCCCAACTTCTAAAAATGCGGCAGCGCTGGTTCCCACACCGGACACATCTGAAACAAATTCAACTTCATTTTTTTGCGCCCAACAATTGCCACTCATAATTAGAACAAAGAGAGCACATAGCCCTAAAATTAATATTTTTGCTTTCATTTGTGTACCTCAAATAGAATTCCGTATAAAATGCTTATTTAATGATCGCCAATTTGCCAGTCTTTTCTCCTATGCCCGGCGCATCAATATGATAGAAATAATAACCAGCAGAAACTTCGAGACCATCTTTAGTGCGCAGGTCCCATTTTTCGCGACCTTGATCAACGCTTGAAGAATGATTGATTTCACGCACCAATCTTCCGGCAACCGTGAAGATTTTAATCGTACACTCAGATGGGAGATTCACGAAGTCAATACGACGATCCCCACGACCATAGGCGTCTGTATATAACTTGCGCTCGAGCGTACTAACTGCAATATAGGGATTGGGCACAGTATAAATGTCATCCAAATCATTTTGGGCAACTTTCTTTTGTACCTCATTGCCGACCATTTTAAATTTAAACACATCCTGTCGATCGAACGGTTTCTTTGTATAAATGCGCAATATATCGCCCGACTGTGGTGTAATGACTTCGGTTGTCGAATCCGCTCCCGGGGGGGAATGGAACCAGAGGCGCCATGTTTTTTTCTTATACCTTATGCTGCCATCATTCTGTATTTCTGGTTGAGCGTAAAGCCAGACATTATCTTCTTCGCCTAAATAGCCTTTTAATGAATCCGGTCTCGATACTCTATTATTACGATTCAATCGGTATGGAACTTGAAATTCGGCATTCGGATCGGTGATATCCCAAATTTGATAATTGGTCGCGACGTTGTTTAGCGAAGTATCAGCGCCCATTTCAAGGACTCTGACTTCAAAATCCCGGGGAATCGCTTTTCCACCGCCGAGAGATGTTAAGGTGTCATTTAGGTTGCAATTCCCGATTATCCACTCAGAATGATCATATTCGGGACTTTCAATCTCGCCGTCACTATTCAGATCAAATTGTATGGTGAAGTTCATGCCTTCAACAAGCAAATCTTCGGTTGCTGTACGCGTAAAATCATCTGACATCTTAAAAAGCGTATCATCGGTTGTAAGATTAGTGAAGATCGCACTTGTTGTGAGCCCGAAATAGAGTGAATCTCCGTCACCATTCAGATAAGTTAGGGAACTATCATCTGTGAATGATAAAGCATATTCATGATTTATATTTATATCATAGGGATTCACAATATTTAAAGCTATATTGCCGGTCCCAAATCCACTGACATGCTCCATTCCGGATTCCATTATCGGATCGACATAACCAGCAACAGGTTCCATGGGTATCACTTCAACACAATTTTGATCGAAAAAAATAGGTCTGCCTAATTCATCTGTTTGAATTATTTTAGAACATTCCGTGGGTGAAATCCGTTGCAGATTTTCGCGATCAGACAAGCCTCGTTCATAAAAATCCGTGTCATAACCTTTATCATAAGAGACCACTGCATAATAATAAGTGCGACCATTAGTTACGGAAGTATCCACATAAAAATGACGTAATCCGCTATCTGTTCCCATATTATAAGCGATTCCGAGATTATCACTTGTTCCGCCTTCTCCGCCTAATGTAATCGGGTGCGCTCCAAACAGACTATCAACTAAATCAAATTGGACGAGAGGTTGATAAAACAGGGGATTATTAAATGCATCGGTAATAGTTTTAATATCATCAAATGCCGGGTCTGTGCTTTTATAAATTTTATAACCTTCAAAATCATTACCATAAATAGGATCCCGGGATTGTTCCGCCAGATTATCCCATGTTAAGATAACCTTGTTATCCGCCCCGACCGCCGCAAGGTTTGGTTTGCGCGGTGGTTTTGCAAAATTATAATCCGAATCATAGATCAATTGCATCGTTCTCTTGTTACGGAAAATATCCTGTTCATCATTACCGAATAAACAGGCAATCGCATAACGTTGTGTACCACTCTTTCCTGTTTCGATCGGAACGTATCCGCAACCATAAGTCCAGGAAATATCGCCAGTATAGCCCGGCTCGATTTGAAATGTTCCTGGTATTAATTCCACCCTCCAGAATTCATCATCATTTGCCATTCGGCTATTTACTGCCCTCAATACCCAGGAAGTCAATCCAACCTGATCAGATTCATCATTATCAGTATGCTCAAAATTGGGTTCACCTGCGTCCGGAATGCCATTCGCCTCTGTGCCGTCTGCGTCGGGACCGGTATAGCCTTCATGTTCCGGACCCAAACCGTCAGAGCCAATATCATCCCAAATCGCCTCCCGATCAAGCATACCATTCCCATTCAGGTCTTCGCCAGCATCGAGCATTCCATTATAATTGCTATCTTCGGTATCATACATGCCATTATTATTTGAATCGATCCAGGACCGCCAATCGCCGTCATTATCAATTCCGTCGTATTGACTCTCATCGACCATGCCATCCTCATCATCATCCACGCCATTATTTGGAAGCCCCGGACTTTCAAGGAAGGCATATCCGAAATAACCAGTCGGTAAACCGTTGGACGCGATTCCGAATTTATCCCATACATAGGTAATATCATCGATTTCGTCGTAAGATGCCAGATTTGATTGATTCATACTACCGACGTCAGCATCGCAATACATGCCAATAACTGTCTTGTCTAACCGTTTTCCATAATTTGTCACATCATAAATTGAAATAAGAATATCTTCAGCTAGCAAAGCAGACCATTGATAATTACGCACTTCAACAGTCACTCCCAAGCCACGCCTGCAATTCGGCCAGGCGGTAGTATCAGGTATATCAGTGCCTTCATAGTTGAACGGATAATATTCAAATTCATCGTTCTCATGGTCGTCCATAGCATAGTACGATTCCTGATCCGAGCGCGCGTAGTAACCGTATTCTCCATTCCATCTTCCGGCAGCAGGTCCCGGACGCTCTTCACCTTCTTCACGATCGTCTCCTTCATAACTTCCCACGGGCCACCAGACAGGCCATGTTTCCTTACGATGGCTCATAGCAAACCACTCAACTTCATTGATCAGGCTTAAGTCCAAAACACCATTTGAATTTACATCTTCCGCTGGCTGCAGAATACCATCGTTTTCGCCTGCATCACCGCTATTGGGAATCCCATCGACACCAACATCTTCACTGATGCCTGGTGTTTCCCAATCTTCAGAATTCGAATGGTGGTCATTGTAGTAGCCTGGTACCGGGAAAAAATAATAATAATGTGAAAGATCCGATGAAACCTGAGGACTGCGAGCGAAGCGATCAGAAACAATATGAACTGTATTTCCATGAATATCGGTAACTTCTCCGGCAACAAAAAAATTAAATACATAGCCATAACCCACCTGATTGCTACCCTTGGGCCACCTCATACCACTAACATTTTCAATGTAGCCGCCCGAAAGTTGTCCCTGATTTACTAAACCGGTGGTTACCAGGTTGCCATCATGTAATGCCGCACGGACATATTTTTTCCAGCCAATATCTTCTTCACTGCTCTTTTTCAAGTAAGCCGGAATTTCCTTACGGCTGTTCATATAGATTGAATTAGTATTGTTATCATTTAATTTCGGTTTCTGCTCTGTTTGCTCCTGCGTGTAGCCGGACTGAAAAAGTAAAACGAGTAAACAAAGTATAAAAACCGAATTTCCCAATTTTGCAAACCTTTTCAATTTATGTTCTCCTATATTATTATCTAACAAGCAATTATGACAGATAGAAGTTGTGATATTTAAAAATTCACACCGAGCCCAATTTGAACCATTCGAGGTGCTGTATACCATTGAGGACGGTTATCAACTTCTTCCGGAGCAAAGAGATTGATTTGTGTTAATTGCGTGTCACGGATTTCTCTTTCTTCAGGAAGCATGGCATTTTCATCTGCCCTGCCCGATGTTGTATATACATGTTTCTGATTAATATGATCAAACAGATTTTCTATGTTGACGAAAAATATACAATCCAGCGAGGATAAACGAAAATGTTTTTTCGCTCTAATATCAAAATTCCAGCGGATGGGCTTTCGGGCTGTATTCTTAAATTCCGTATCCGGAAACTGATACCCCGTCACTGAAGTTGGTGAGTAGGGTAATCCGCTTCCCGCACTTCCGATTGTGCTGATACTCCAATTTCCGGGTTTGCTGAGAATAGCGGTTAAATTAATTGTATGTCTTTGATCCCAATCAAGCGGTAAAATTTGCCGTTCCACAAATTGAATGGGCTCGCCACCAATACGAGATGCAACCTGTACCAGTTGAATGAAATCCGCACTGGACGCGCTGCCCTCTGCATACTGAAACGTATAATCAATTGCCCCTGAGAGGAGACCGGTTTGCAGTTTTTCTAATGCTAATGTAAATCCTTTTACATTACCATAGTCTCTATTAACATAATGCGTGTATGTCACCAGATCGACTGTCGTCACCGACTCTATTCCCAACTGGTTTCTAAAATCTTTATAAAAAACTGTCAGATCTACTGCATATTCGGAAGTAATCTCCTGTTGCAATCCAACTTCATACGCAACAGTGCGTTCCGGTTTCAATTCTGCATTTCCCAGAAATTTTCCTTCCAATTGTATGGGTGTAAGTACCTGCAACGGTTCACTGTACATTTTCTCAAAGCTTGGCATCTGAAAAAAATGTCCATACGCCACATGAAAAGCGCCTTTATCAGAGATTGGAAATGATAATCCGAATCGCGGACTGAGTTGATACTGTGTTGACGCTTCCTTTAAATTGCCCGAACTACCAAGCAGATAAGATTCAATACGTTTATTTATAACCACTTTTTCGTTCGGTTTGAACAAATCCAGGCGAAGACCGCCATTCAATACAATTTCACCCATTTCCAGTTTGTCCTGTATGTAAAAAGCAGCTTCGAGGGGCTTGATGGTATAATCCCTGTATCGGGTCACTTCATCGGCTTCAGGGTACCTGTACTTGGTTGTACCATAGGTTTCCTTCCAATCCTTCCAGTAATCAACCATTAAATTCCAATATTCAGACCAGGAATAATCTGCACCATTTATCGCTGTTGTGTAGCGATAACGTTCCCAATCTTCAGTAACAATAAGGGGATAGCTATATGTATTTATTCTGTGCTGCTTCGCTTCAAAACCAGCTTTGATAAAATTATGATTGTCAATCTGCCAGTTGACATTCCCACTTACAATATAAAGTTTACGGTAATTTTTGCCCTCTTTGCCCCAATATCCGCCATCTGTTCTGCCAAGAGAAAAATTACTGGATGACGATGAAATAGGCTGAATTCCTTCATCACCGGGAAAATCCGCTATTTTATTATCCATACGATAATAGCTTTTACCATGATTATGCTGATAAGATAAATTTAGATTATAGAAAAAGTTCTCAGTAACAAGATGTCGAAAATTGAGGAAATGGTGATCAGAATACCCCCAGTTTGTTGCCAGCGCATCCGGCTGATAGCGACGGGATGAATTGCCACTTTTGCTTTTACTGTAAGATGCAATTAACGTATAAGAAAGCTTAATTGCCGATGAAGGTATGAAAGTCAATTTCCCGGTTGCAGTTAGTCTTTTGCTTTGCATAAGTGGTCCCAATTCCCCATCGCCAGTACTCAAAGAATCGGGGATGGTAATTTCTCCAATTTTGGTAATTTCGGATGCATTATGCTCGGTAAACCATTTTTTGTATGCATCGATAACCCAACCATCGATGGGATTGAAGCGGCGTTCATACCAGAGATATGATGCCGGTGAGTTATAACGAACCGTGGCAAAGAAACCTAATTTGTTTCCGAATATCGGACCAGATAGATGTGCCTGTAAATCGTATTCTGCAATAGGATTAATTTGATCGATCCCAATGAATGTATTTGTTTTGTTGCTAAGATAGTCGCCTGAATAGAATTGGATTCCTCCATGAAAATCTCTCTGGATACTCTTGGTTACAACATTAATAATCCCGGATTGCGCTGAACCGTATTCCGCATTGAAAGTGCCACTTATTATCTGCAATTCCTGGATGATGGCATTTTCTATCGGAACGTTTTTGCCACCCGATTGGGAATATGAATTAGATACCGAAACCCCATCAATCATATATGCAACCTCTCGTTCACGACCACCTCGAAAGTGCAGCTCTCCATTCGAACCTGTGATTACTCCTGCCTGCAACTCAACGATCTCTTGCATGGAAGTAACCGGAAGTTCTTGAATCGTTTCCGAATTCACATAATAGGTTGTATTGGTTCTATCTTTCTCCACGAGCGGTCTCTCGGCAACAACAACTACTTCTTCGCCTTCGATTACTTCCCGGCTAAGCGTGATGTTTTGCCTGGTCGTTTTATCAACGCTTACTCTCACGTCCCGGACAGTCACTTTTGAATATCCCATCATTGATATCTCCATCGTATACTTGCCAGGCGGTAAATTAATGATCTGGTAAAAACCATTAATATCAGTCGCTGCTCCTCTGTCTGTACCTACGATCAAAACGTTTACACCAGGCAGCGCAAGTCCCGTGTTACCTTCTGTAACACGTCCTGAAATTTTGCCCGTAGTTCCTGCATACAAAAGCGATGCGAAACATAAAAAGGGAAACAAGCATAACCACCTACCCTTTTTCTGAATTGCCATTGTCAACTCCTTCACTTTGAATTAAAAATATGACGAATTCTTATCGCCCAAAGATAATATGTGAATAGTTATTACGGTATAACTGGTTTTTGGTATTCTATATTTAAAAAAATTAATGAAATTTTCCAAGTATCTTATAAGTATTATTCACGTTCACATAGTTTCCGCAGAACTAAATTTTCAGTCAGTATGAGAATATCAATGAAATCAGCTTCCTGAAGTCCAGAGAAACCTTATGATCGGGAATAGTCAAAAC
>WJJN01000153.1 GCA_014729735.1 Candidatus Zhuqueibacterota bacterium | reverse complement strand
TACAGAAAATCGGATTAAATGAACAGCAAAGATTGGTTTTAACCTCCGTCCGAATGCTTCAATGCTTCGCCAGAAGTGAAATTGGTAAATGATCGAGAAGTTTGGGAGGTTTTTGAGTCGCTACAGCTTTCAAATCCAACTTACCTTTTTTATTGTAAATGGACATGCTCGATTAACGACTAAAAAGTTGCGTGATTTTGTAGGTGAGATTCTGAATATAAATGTAATAAATAAAAAGTAAAATGTCAACAGAAAAATGAATTTTGGGTAAAATGTATTAAATGTTGTTACGAAATATTACTTATCAATAGATTTCATCGCTTTTATCGATAAAGTCGATTCTCATCATGTTTACATAATGGGCGTAAAGTGTAATCGAATCCGTATTTTATTATCTCTGCTTTACAGGTTGCTGTCCATTCGAATGTGTGGTGTCGAATGCCAGTTCTGAAAACGGATTTTGCCAGGATATAAGGAGCTCCCTTTTCAGTGCGATTGTAAGATTATATGCCGGATCCAATAGCTCATACCGGGGCAGGTCTGGTTCAGGCTCCAGAGGAACAAGATTCGAAAATTCCTCCATCGCTTCTTTCACGTGCCTGCCCTCGACAAGACTCAATCTGCCATAAAAAAGCTGCATATATTCTGAGCGCGCTTTTTTGAATACTTCTAAGGAATCCGTCGTCGCCATTTGCGAGGCAGCCTGGCTGGTTTCCAGAAACAGTTCCAGTTTTCGGTTCCAGTAAAATGTGTAAAATTCTTTCTCTTTGGTATCGGTGTACGTGAAATACGCCCAGATTGCGGTGACCAATCCGCCAAAGAGCACCAGTGTTTTCAGGGTGAGCTCCCAGGTTTTGTATTTATCCATGATAACTCCTTTTTCTCTTTCAAAAATGCTGAACAAAATTCAAATTAGAAGTCTGTTTGACGGTGTGATAGAAGATATGGGTGGATCTTATTTTAATGAACAGTGAAAATAGTTGCGGATTGATTTGGAAAGCCCTCAATGAATGTATAAAATAATTCGCATAATGTCAATATAAAAATGAATGAAATGTCATTTTAGATGATCAAAAAAGTCCCGAGTTGATGGACGCGCTTGATGGGGAAAAGAACCAAAAAGAATCGAACTCAGGCTTTCTTTGTGCGTAAAAAAAATACCAATTGATGAATTAGTAAATTCTGCCGATGATAATTATAGGCTCCTCCACATGAACGCGGTGATACGATGAAAAATGCACTTAAAAGATTGGCTTACCACATTTCCAGATTCGATCTGTTTCTATTCAGGCACATTTTCGGCTGGAACGGTCGCAAAAAAATAGACCGCTTTTTCTATCTGCTCTCACGCAGCGGAGATGGATATCTGTACGGCGCAGTGGGCGCATATTTGCTATTCTTGCGTGACATGACCGGCTTGAAGGCACTGCTGGCAAGCTTATCAGCGTTTTCACTGGAATTGCCCGTAAGCGTTCTGATAAAGAAGTGGGCGCGGCGCATCCGACCGTTCGAGAGTGTGGAAGGCATCCTGCATTTAATCAAACCGCCGGATAAATACAGTTTTCCATCAGGGCACGCAGCCGCAGCTTTTCTGATTGCGGATATCCTCAGTTTTCAGTTCCCGCCAATTCAGGTACCGTTGTATAGTTGGGCAAGTCTGGTGGGATTTTCCAGAATTTATCTGGGCGTGCATTTTCCATCCGATGTGGTGGCAGGAATGATTCTGGGATTATCAGCGTCGCATTTCGGGATTTGGCTGGTGACATAATTGTACTGCAGAAAGATTTCGGAAATCTGAGTCCATTCCTCATTTTGAAATATCCGGGGCAACCTCGCGTACCGAATTCCATAGAAAGTCACGTTCGTAAACATCATTATCTACAATTTCATTATTCCAGACAACAATATCCAGATCAATGGTGCGGGGACCGTTTTTGTTTTTCGTTCGAACCCGCCCCAGTTGTTTTTCTACCTGTTTCAACCATTTCGCAAGTTCGGATCGGCTCAGCTTTGTTTCAATGAGCATTGTGCCATTGAGAAAGTTGGGCTGCTGTGTATATCCGATGGGTTGGGTTTCCACAATGGAGGATTCAGCCAGCTTTTTGTGATTTCTGGCGATAATTACTTTGGCTTGAGAGATGTTTTCAGCAGGTTTGATATTCGCACCGAGTGCGATAATTGCTTTATTCATGATCCTTTTTTGCCGAAATGCCAATAGAAACCGAATCAGCGAAACGCAGTGCCTGTGGTTTATCGATTTCCACGAATGCGCGCTGAACCTTTTCATTGTCCATGATTATTTCGAGAACATGATTTGCCAGCTTCTCCAACAGATAGAACTGCGATGCTTCGACCTCCGAAATAATGCGCTTCGTGAGTGTCTTGTAATCAACGGTGTCCTCGATATCATCGCTGTTTGCGGCTTTTGTGCCGTCGAATTCATATTCGATGTTCAGGACAACATCCTGTTTGTTCTCCCGCTCCCAGTCAAAAATACCGATGATAGTCCGCAGCCGCAAATTTTTTATTCGGACGATCATAGAAATCTCCCCTTATTTGAGATTTTCTCCGCCATCGACAAAGATGGACTGTCCCGTGATGTACGGATTATTCAATAAGAATCGCACCGCATCGACGACATGATCAGGCGTGCCGCGTCGTTCCAGCGGGATATTCTGGCTCAGCCTTTCCAGATATTCGTCATCCTTTCCAGGCGGCGGAAGAATGAGTCCCGGACAAACGCCGTTTACACGAAAATTCGGTGCCAGCTCTTTGGCTGCCATTTTGGTGAATTCAGCCAGTGCTTTTTTTGAAAGCGTGTATGCAAAATATTCGATGAGTGTTCGGGATATTTTTGTATCGAGAATATTGATAATATGTCCTTTAGAAGTACATTGGGCAAATTCCTGGGTCAGCAGCAGCGGCGTTTTGAAATTGATATTCAGATGGCGGTCAAGCATTTCCTCGTCTGTCGTCATCAGCCTTGCCCGCTGAAAGATCGACGCATTGTTTATCAACACGTCACAATCCGGGAAGAACTCGAACGCCCGGTGAATGAACAGCGACACCTGTTTCATATTATTGAAGTCGCATGAAATAAGGTGGCATTCCCGCCCTAATTTCGTAATCATCTGTTCGACCTGTTTGGCTTCTTTCAGCGATCTGTTGTAATGAATGATGATATTATAGCCATCCCGTGCAAGTGCCAGCGCAATTGATCTGCCAATTCGTTTTGCGCCTCCGGTTACGATTGCCGTGCTGTTCAAAATTTGCTCCTTTATTTATGTATTTATTATATTAAAGTAAACATAGCGGCGGGAAAAGTCAAGTGGTTTTTTCGAGCAAAACTTTTGGATTACGCCGAAGGCGTTACATATCAAAGCCCAGGGTGTTAATATTTTAGGCACCCTGGGAATAGGACGCCCCTTCAGGACTTTCGTTTTTGCGCGAAATATTCTATTTTATCTCGTAAAAAGATCAACTGTGATTTAAAAATTTATGTAATCAAGTAATCTAAAAATGAAGCTTATAAATCAATTTAAATGCCTGGCAAGTCATTTCAGCCCCGAAGGGGCGG
>WJJN01000152.1 GCA_014729735.1 Candidatus Zhuqueibacterota bacterium | reverse complement strand
CCGCACATCGGATAATCGTTCACTTACCGGCTTGCCGCGTTCGATAATAACGGGACGGTAGCCTTTTTTAAGCAGATCAAGCGCTGCAAACAAGCCCGAAGGTCCGGTACCGACAATAACCGGCTGTTCATCCAGCTCTATTATTTCCCGAATAGATGCTGACGTGTGCTTTTCAGAGATGGCAGTTACATTTTTAAGATTGAGAATAGAGGCATCATTAGTGTCCGCAATAAAATTGTAAATATAGACCGGCTGATTTTTGCGCCGTGCATCCAGTGATTCTTTTTCAATACTGATATTCGAAAGCGATGCTGCCGGAACTTTTAAGGTTTCCAAAAGTATTTTTACAGGAGAGCGTGAATCGTCGTATCGGCGCTTTATTTGAGAAATTCTTATTTTCATTATGATGTAATATAAGTAGATTTATCTAAAGTAGCAAGTACATTTAAATGTCAAAATTTTACTTGCATAATTTGAATAAGTTTTGTATATTTTGTTTTAATTTAGATTAAGAGGCGATAATGAAAATGATAAGTATAAAATGGGAAAGATACATACTACCCGACCTTTCATACGATTGTGATATGGGGTTGTAAAAAAGTGTACCGCAAAAAATCGGTGCACTTTTTTTTTATGAATGAGTTTTATGAATAGGAGGATTGAGTTAAAATGGAGCTGGCGCAGCTTGTAAAATTGCAGGAAATTGATCATCAAATCATGAAATTAAAGGCTTCTCTCGGCAATCTACCGGAACAGGTGGAAATGCTCGAAAGGCAACTAAATTCCACAAAGGCAGAAATAAATATCTTAAAAGAAGAACTCGATCAGATCGATGCCGAAAAACGAAAGCTGGAAGGGGAGATTAGCCTGTTGGGTGAGAAGAAAAAAAAATACCAGGAGCAGGTTTATTCCGTTACAACAAATAAGGAATACGATGCCATCAGCGCGGAAATCGAAACTACGAAAGCCCATATCGAAGAGCGAGAAAACACGCTGCTGGATTTTCTGGATCGCGAAGAGAAAGTTGAGCAAAATTTAGAAGAAAAAGAAGAGCAAATTAATGAACTGGATTCCAGCTTTAAAGAAAAAGATGCAGTTCTCAAGCAAAAGAAAAAAGCAAACGAAGAAGAGCTTAATAAATTAGAGAAAGAACGAACATCTATCGTCAGTCAGATTCGGAAGCCGTTGTACTCACGATATGAACGGATCCGGAAAGCCCGGGGAGGTGCAGCGCTGTCGGAGATCAAGAACTATACATGCCAGGGATGTTTTGCAACGATTCCTGCCCAGACAGTGGTTGAAGTGCGGAAGATGACGGATATCATTCTTTGCGAAACATGTGGACGAATTTTAATCAGCAAAAACAGTCATGTAAACAATCATTCGGAATAGGATATACCATCAGTTCAAAGTGAGGCAGATGATCGCGTGCGCCTCAGGCGCATGAGGAAAGTCCGAACTCCAGAGGGCGGGATGCCCCATAACGTGGGGGAGGCGCGAGCCTATGGAAAGTGCCACAGAAAATATACCGTCCGCCGAAGGCGGATAAGGGTGAAAAGGTGGGGTAAGAGCCCACCGGTTCGTTGGCAACAACGGACGCATGGTAAACCCCATCCGGAGAAAGACCAAATAGGGGAGAAGAAGCTGCCCGTTTCGTTCGACTCCCGGGTAGGTCGCTCGAGGTCGCCGGCAACGGCGATCCCAGATAAATGATCATCAAAACAGAATTCGGCTTATGGCTCAATTTGAATTGATGGTTTCTTTTTATGTATCATGTAAGAGGAAATGAATGGATTTAAAATGGGTTCTCCGCGATGATGTTGATCATAATCTAATTAACTCCCTGGCAGATCAGCTAAATGTCCCTAAATCGATTGCCAGGATTCTCTACAACAGAAAAATAACTGATTATGATAGTGCACTCCGTTATTTCAAATTTCAAATAAGTGATCTTTACGATCCGTTTTTGCTACCGGATATGCAAAAAGCAGTAGACCGCATCATCCTTGCCATGAGAAATCGCGAGAAAATTTTGATCTACGGTGATTATGATGTCGATGGAATTACTTCTGTTTCGCTCATTTATTTATTGCTAAAATATCTCGGTTGCCAGGTCGAATTTTATATCCCAAACCGCCTGCGTGAAGGCTACGGAATGTCGATCGACGGCATTAAAGTGGCGCAACTCAAGGGGATTTCTCTTATTATTACCGTGGATTGCGGTATTACTGCGATCCAGGAAGTGCAGTACGCAAACGCTGCAGGAATCGATATCATCATCTCAGATCATCACGAATCAAGCACCGATCTGCCGAATGCTCTCGCTGTTTTAAATCCAAAGGCAAATGGCGCGAGTTATCCGTTTCGGGAACTGGCAGGAGTTGGTGTTGCATACAAGCTCGCGCTGGGACTCATTCGCATGCTAAATCTCGATGAGGAGATTATTCAACAATACGTGGATCTTGTGGCAATCGGAAGCGCTGCTGATATTGTACCGCTCATTGATGAGAACAGAATTCTGGTGAGAGAAGGACTGCGCAGGCTGAATGAAAAAGATAAGCCGGGTCTCGCAGCGCTGCTTGAAAGCTCCGGTTTGCGTAATAAGGTCATCAGCACCGGACAGATCGTATTTGTGATTGCCCCGCGAATAAATGCTGTCGGCAGAATGGGAAATGCCGAACGAGCGGTCAGATTGCTTACCACAGACAACAAGCAGCAGGCGAGAAATATCGCTGCGATCCTTGAAGCTGAAAACCGCGAGCGCAAAAGCATCGATGATTTAACATTCAAGGAAGCGCAGGAAATAGTAGATACCCAGTATGATACGAGGGAAAATGCCGCGCTGGTATTGGATATGGACGGCTGGCATCCCGGGGTGATCGGTATCGTGGCATCCCGGATCGTGGAGAAGTACTACCGTCCTACGGTGATGATCTCGGTGGAAGATGGTATCGGAAAAGGTTCTGCCAGAAGCATTCACGGTTTCGATATTTACGAAGCCATGAAAAAATGCGAGGATTTGATGCTTGGCTTCGGCGGACATAAATATGCCGCCGGTCTCACTATCGAGGAGAAAAAGATAAAGCTGCTGCGGGAGAGGCTGAATGAAATCGCAAAAGATACTTTGAGCGAGGACATGCTGATCCCTAAACTGAATATCGATTGCGAAATCGATCTTAATGACATCAATCCGCGTTTTGTTAAATTGCTGAAAATGATGGCACCCTTCGGACCGCAGAATTTGCGACCCGTATTTCTGAGCCGGAATTTACAGGTAGTTGGAACGCCGTGCATTGTAGGTAAAAATCATTTGAAATTCAAGGTGCAGCAGAATGGCGTTGTAATCGATGCGATTGGATTCAATTTAGGAGATAAATTTTATCGGTTGGCACCCGGAGAAAAGAATCTTGATCTCGCGTACGTGGTGGAAGAAAACGAGTATATGGGAAGAACGACTTTACAATTAAGAATAAAGGACTTACGGTAAATGAAAACGATTTACAAACTTACTTTCTTACTCTTAATTTCTGTTTTGACTTTTTCCTTTTTTTTCTGTTCTAAAGATAAAGAAGAAGCTGCCGGAAAAGCAACGACTTTTGAGGATTCAACGATTGTCGCCGATGTGAATGGTGAGATTATTCATACCAAGGATCTGGATGCTGCTGCCAAACAAATCATCGTTCAAACCGGACTAATGAACAAGGTGGATTATACCGATAGTCTAATCCAACAGCAAGCGCTGGAATTACTGATCCAGAATACTCTGCTGCGGCAGGAAATCGAAAATCATCTCATCGAAGTAAAAGATGGCGAGATCGACCGGGCGATGGAGCAGGTTAAGCAGACGTTTGAATCGCAGGAAGCATTCACCAGTGCATTACAACAGGAAAATTTAACGCTGAAGAGATTTCGTGAAAATATTGTAAAAGATCTAAAAGTTCAGAAACTTCTCGAACGAGAGATCGTTTCTGAAATCAAAGAGGTGCCAACGGAACAAGCCCGGGAATATTACAAAGAAAATCCGAAGCAATTCACCGAACCGACCAATGCCCGCGCCAGACATGTTCTGATCAAAGTGAGCCGTGATGCTTCAGATACAGAAATTAGTGAAGCTCGCAAAAAAGCGGAATTAGTTCTGCAAAAAGCAAAAAGCGGAGCGGATTTTGCAACGCTGGCGAGAGATTATTCCGAAGGTCCGAATGCCGGTAAGGGCGGCGACCTCGGATTTTTTGCCCGTGGCGAAATGGTCAAAGCGTTCGATCAGGCAGTCTTTAGTTTGCAGCCCGGACAAATAAGTAATGTCGTTCGGTCGGAACTGGGATTTCATGTGATCAAACTGGAAGAATATAAAGATCCTGAAAAAATCCCGTTCGAGAAGGTAGAGGACAAAATAAAAGCATTCCTGGCGCAAAAAGAATCCAACGAAAGATTCGAAGAATATATCAATCAGTTAAAAAAGAAAGCTGAAATACAAATCAGCGCGAATTATAAATAATTTGAGGAGCACTTTATGGATCCACGAGATGAAAAAGGAAAAATGTGGTACAATGGAAAATTTATCGATTGGTGGGATGCCAAAATCCACGTGATGAGCCATGCGCTGCATTACGGCACATCCTTTTTCGAAGGCATTCGTTGTTATGAAACACCTAAAGGAGCAGCGATCTTTCGATTACAGGATCACACGAAACGGTTTATCAATTCAGCCAAAATTTACAGGACTGAAATTCCTTTTTCTGAAGAAGAAATAAATAACGCATGCATTGAAGTGATCAAGGAAAATAATCTGAAATCCGCCTACATTCGCCCTCTTGCGTTCCGCGGATATCATTCGCTGGGAGTGGATCCCACAAAATGTCCTGTGGAAGTAATCGTTGCGGTATTGAATTGGGGTAAATATCTGGGCGAGGAAGCGCTGAGTCAGGGCGTTGATGTGCGTATTTCTTCCTGGAACCGAATGCGAGCCAACACCATGCCAACACTCGCCAAAGCCGGCGGAACCTATATGAACTCGCAGCTTATTAAAATGGAAGCAATGGCGGATAACTACAGCGAAGGGATTTCAATCGATGCGAATGGATTTGTATGTGAAGGAAGCGGGGAAAATATTTTTGTGATCCGTGATGGTGTTCTCCATACTCCCCCACAATACGGAGCGTCGATCCTTCCGGGCTTGACCAGGGATTCGGTGATTCATATCTGCAATGATCTCGATCTGGAGGTGAAAGAAACATTGATTCCGCGGGAATTGTTGTACATTGCAGACGAGATTTTCTTTACCGGAACAGCAGCCGAATTGACACCAATTCGCTCTATCGACCACATGACAATTGGTGCCGGGAAAAGGGGACCAATCACCGAAAAGATACAAAAAAGATTTTTTGAAATTATCGACTCTAAAGTCAAAGATAAACATAACTGGTTGACATTTGTTTATTAAATTGTAAATTAAAAGAAAAGAGCGTATGACAAATGAGCACCAGACGAAAAGCAAGAGAATTTGCTCTGCGCGCATTGTACGCGCACGAGATGTCAAAAAATTCAATTGATTATATCATTAAAGATTTATTGACAGATGACGAGTGTCTCGATATTAAAGATTTCTGCGCTGATCTGGTCAGGCTGACAGTGAAACATACTGTCGAATTTGATAAAATGATCAAGCAGAAAGCGCTAAACTGGGATTTCGAGCGGATAGCCATTCTCGACCGAATTATTCTGAGAATTGCTATGTGCGAATTCCTCTACTTCGGCGACATCCCGCCGAAGGTTTCCATCGATGAAGCCATCGAAATCGCCAAAATTTACAGCACCGAGAAAAGCGGAAAATTCGTAAACGGCATACTTGATTCCGTTTTGTCGGATTGGCAAAAACAGAAAAAAATCAATAAATCGGGTCGGGGTTTGTTCAGCGATAGCATCAGGAAAAAAAATGAACCTTTTAAAAGTTCTTTAAGTAAAAATGAATTAGCCTAAAAACGAAAATTGAGAAATGAGGAGAGTTATACATTGCTAAATTTCGTGACTAAAATATTCGGCAGCAAGCACGATCGTGATATTAAAAAAATAAACCCCACAGTTGATGAGATTAATGCGCTCTATCTGAAATATCATTTTTTAAGCGATGATGAATTACGGGCAAAAGTCAAAGATTTTAAGAATAGAATTCAGGAGCGGGTCGTTGATATAAAAGAAGAGATCGAACGATTGAATCTTCTGTTACGCGGAGATATCAGCGATGGAGATAACGGATTCGATCTCGAAGGAACCCGTGATGAAATAAAGAATCTGGAAGAAGAAGAAAAAGAAGCCACAAAAGAAGTTCTTGAAGAAATTCTGCCGGAGGTATTTGCGGTAGTTAAAGAAACAACACGTCGGTTGATCGGGAAAACGTGGGATGTTAGCGATATCGAAACTACCTGGGACATGATTCCGTTCGATGTGCAGTTAATCGGCGGAGTGGTGCTGCACCAGGGTAAGATTGCTGAAATGGCGACAGGCGAAGGGAAAACGCTGGTTGCGACGTTACCCATCTTCCTGAACGCGCTGACTGGCAAAGGCGTTCATCTGGTGACTGTCAACGATTATCTGGCGCGGCGCGACTGTGAATGGATGGGCAAAATATATGAATTTCTGGGCTTGACAAAGGCGTTCATTACCAATGATATGCCACCGTACGAGCGCAAAGAGATATATAATGTCGATATCCTCTACGGAACGAATAATGAATTCGGATTCGATTATCTGCGCGATAACATGGCGCTGCGACGGCAGGATGTGGTACAGCGCAAACACAATTATGCAATCATCGATGAGGTGGACTCGGTGCTGATCGATGAAGCGCGGACCCCGCTGATCATTTCAGGACCGGTGGAGCATTCCACGCAGAAATTCGATGAAGTGAAGCCATTGGTCGCACGGCTGGTACGTAGCCAGACTAATCTCGTCAACAAAATAATTGCAGAAGGCGAACGATTACTGAATGAAGGCGACGAGTATGAAGCCGGTACGCTGTTGTTGCAAGGACTACGCGGGGCACCGAAACATAAAAAGCTGACGAAATTGATGCACGAAGTCGGCGTAAAGAAACTGATACGCAGGGTTGAAAATGATCGCATGCGAGACAAGAAAATGGGCGAGCTGGATGAGGAGCTTTATTATGCCATCGACGAAAAAAGCAATGTGATCGACCTGACCGAAAAAGGACGAGCGGCTTTATCTCCGCAGGATCCGACGATGTTCGTGCTCCCCGATCTGTCCACTGAATTCGATAAAATCGATAAAGATGAGTCGCTG
>WJJN01000776.1 GCA_014729735.1 Candidatus Zhuqueibacterota bacterium | reverse complement strand
GGTTGACTTTTCATCGTCGCCATCTTCATCAGCAGGTTCAACAGGGCTAACCGGTGGTGACTCGTGTTCTTGCCCGGAATCCGGTATCTGATCTTCAAGTGAATGCTGTGGTGTTGATTCTTCCGGCATTTTAGACTGTTGATCTATATCTGTCTTAAACAGATCGCGAACACCAAAAATATCCGAATTTCCTGTGGCTGTTCCTGTTTTGGAATGAATTCCACTGCTTGTCGTCGGGCGTTGTTTTCCATTGGAGGGTGAGAAATTGTCCGTGCGGTTTTTAACATTATTTAATTCATCTTCAAACAACTCCCGAACAAAATCTCCCAAACGAACAGAGAGCTCAACGGATTGATTCAGGCTCATTAAGTATTCGACCAGATCGATGTAGAGATTATTCGCACCCTGATAACGATCCACCGGATTTTTCTGGAGCGTTTTAATCAATATCCGCTGTATCTCATCCGGGATATTATACTGTGATAGGAATTTATTGTCGATGCGAACCTTTTTCACTGCTTCGATAATCTTTTCATCATCGTCATGGTGGAACAACATTGAATTAGTTAACAGCTCGAAAAATACAACTCCGAGCGAAAAGATGTCGGTTCGATTATCTACTGAGGAACCATTAAGCTGATCCGGTGCCATGTAAGGCAGCTTACCGGCAAGCACCATGTTCTGCGGCGCACCATTATTTTGAAATTTGATTTTTGCGATTCCAAAATCGATCAGTTTAACCGTCCCGCCAACCGAGACCATTATGTTCGAGGGAGAAATATCCTGATGCACGAGTTTCAACGGTTCGTTCGAAATCAAGTCCTTTTTGTTATGAGCATATTCCAGCGCCTTGCAAACTTCTTTCATTAAATATAGGCAAAGTTCCAGCGGGAGATTGATCCCTCGTGATTTACATTTGTTCAAAATCCGCCGCAAATCGACGCCGTCGATATACTCCATGATGATGTAAAACTGTCCGTCATTTGTTTTGATCAAATCATATACATGGACAATATTATTGTGATTTAGCTTTGCCGCGTTTTTTGCCTCTTTCAGGAACATATCGATATATTTGGCTTCCTGTAGCAGACTCGGCTCGATTGCCTTGATCGCAATTGGTTTTTCAAATTTACGATCAAAACCATAATAAACAATACCAAAACCCCCCTGTTTGATTTTCGAAATTACCTCATATTTACCCTCGATGATCCAGGTATCTTTCATAATGAATTTCTTTCTTTAAATAAAAACAGACCTTTATGTTATTAAAATAATGAAAAATAAAAACTATACATTGTAATATTGTGAGTTATGAATCAAGACCTTGATATGTTTATTAAAAGTTTATAGGTTAAGTGAATTTTTGAAATTGCAAAATTTATGCCACATCAAAGTTTTAACTGCTTTCATTGATGGTATCATGATTGTATTATACGGTTTATTTCCTGTGTTTGCTGAAACAGGCGCCAGAATTCCTGTGCCAATATGAAACAAATGTTTCGTACTTGAACAAAATGAACGTTTGTTATCGTTCACTAATAATTAGCTTTTTTAATTTTAATGCTTGCATTTAAAATCAATTTGTTATATCTTAGAAAAATTTATAATTGATACCTTGCAAAAATAATCTGGTAAAAATATTGCAACTGCCACACGAAGTCGAAATATTGAAACAGAGAGTTGCAGACCTGACCAGCTTGATCGATGTGAGTGCAATTATAAGCACAACTCTCGAACTGGATGAATTGATTAATTTGGTAATGCAAAAGGCGATGACCGTAATGCGAGCCGAAGCCAGTTCGATAATGCTGTTAAATGAAAACAGCAACAGGTTAGAATGTCGATTTGCGCTGGGTTCCGTTAAAGAAAAGGTAAGAAACAAGATCGAGTTGAAGGTTGGGCAGGGTATTGCGGGATGGGTTGCCGAGACCGGAGAGCCATTGATCGTCAGGGATGTGAGTAAGGATCATAGATTTTATCAGGCTGTGGATCGGGAAACAGGCTTCATTACCCGGTCAATTCTTGCCGCGCCGCTGAAAACAACGAGCGGGATTATTGGTGTTGCCGAAGTGATCAATCGCCTGGATGGTAAACCATTCGATAACCACAATCTTGAAATTTTTTCTACGTTTTGCAGACAGGTAGCACTGGCAATAGAAAATGCAAAAGCGCATCAATACATACTGGAACAGCAGCGATTAAAACAGCAATTGGATTCCGCCCATATTATCCAACAAAGTTTTATGCCGCAAACGTTCCCTCAGTCAAAAGAATCCGGATTTCAAGTGTATGGAAAGAATATTCCTGCCACTTCGGTAGGCGGGGATTTATTCGATTGTCTGGAGCAAAATGCAAATCACCTGGGACTTATCATCGGGGATGTCTCGGGAAAAGGAATCCCGGCAGCAATATTCATGGCGCGGCTGGTGAGTGATCTTCGTTATTATAGCCAGTTGAAAAAGGATGCAACCGAAACGCTAATGGCTATAAATACACTGCTGATGGAGCGAAGCCGACGAGGCATGTTTGTCACATTGCAATATCTGGCGCTGGATACAGACAGCGGGAAGCTTTCGATTGTGAACGGAGGGCATATGCCGCCGCTCTGGATTCACAATGGAACTTTTAAATCTGAATGGCTCCGCTGCGACTCGGGAATTCCGCTTGGTATCCTTCCCGATTTATCGCTTTCCAAACATGAAATCCAGCTTCAAGCCGGTGATTGCGTCGTGATGTTCACGGATGGCATTATCGAAGCACGAAATTCAAAAGGAGAGTTTTTTTCACTGGACCGCTTGCAACATTTCTTGGAAAATGAGTGGGCTTCACCGGAAGATCTGGTGAAAGCTTTAATCGGACAGGCATTGAGTTTTTCGCAGGGCAGACCACAACATGATGATATCACAGTATTGGCATTAAAATGGCATTAATCAACAGGGAGCACACCAATGACAGGCTTATTTACCAGAGGATAATAGCTTATGCCGGAAACTTTGGAATTCATGATACCAGCCGAACCGAAATACTTGAAAATAAACAGACTCAGTATAAAATTATTATGCGAACTCATCGGCTTTTCAACTGTAGAGAGCAACAATATTACATTGGCAATCGATGAGGCTTGCAGCAATGTTATACGGCATGCTTATAATGGACCTTCGAAGGAACCGATTCATATCAAATGCAATATTTATGGAAATAAAATAGAATTTTTGATTCGTGATTTTGGCAGGAAAGCAAACGTCGACCAAATTAAATCCAGAGAGTTGGATGAAATCCGTCCCGGCGGATTGGGTGTGCATCTGATTAAAACTGTTATGGATGAAGTTATGTATGACACAAATTTTGAAAAAGGCAACCAGTTGAAGTTGATCAAGCACTTTAAAGGCAGGAAATGAAAATGTTGGATATTCAGTCAAAAAAAGTCGATAATGCGGTGATTATTAATATCAAAGGGGATGTGGATCTGTATTCATCTCCTCAGATTCGGAAGGTACTGTTGGAATTAATCCAGAAAGAAAGCCCTGCAATTTTTGTCGATCTGCAGGAAGTGAATTACATGGACAGCTCCGGTGTGGCGACGCTGGTTGAGGCGTTGCAACGTGCAAAGAAATATGGAGGCAGGCTATTTATTTATCATCTACAGGGCGCAGTGCAAGATGTTTTTGAATTGAGCAGACTGGATAAGGTTTTCCAGATTTATCCGGATGAAACCGAAGCAATGAAGGCATATCATGACGAGAATTAGCCGCATATTCGGTGCAATTGGAAGAAATACGCTGCTGTTTCTGGCGCACCTCGCGCGATTTGCTGATCTGTTGAAACAAGCACTTTTCTGGACGATAGTCGCTCCGATAAAAGGAAAACAGGTTCGCTGGAAAAGCACTTTCGATCAGATGGTTCTCATTGGCGTGAATTCGATTCCCATCGTTGCCGTCATCTGCTTTTTCGTGGGATTGATACTGGCGATGCAGGCGGCGTATCAACTGGAGCGATTCGGCGCGTCCATTTATGTGGCGGATCTGGTGGGCGTTTCCATGACGCGGGAAATGGGACCACTGCTGACAGCTATCATCATCGCCGGCAGAAGCGGCTCCGCCATTGCCGCCGAGATCGGAACCATGCGGGTGTACGAAGAAATCGATGCTTTACGAACGATGGGTTTCAATCCGGTTCAGTTTTTGGTAGTGCCGCGCACGCTGGCGTTGCTGATTATGCTACCCTGTTTGACGCTGATCGCTGATTTTATCGGCATATTGGGTGGATTTTTCTTCGCTGTTTTTAGTTTGAAAATTTCATTCATCCGGTATTTGAATCAGACTATCGACGCTCTGGTGATGAAAGATTTAATTACCGGGCTGGTGAAAACAGTCGTATTTGCGATTATCGTAGCGCAGGTTGGCTGCTATCAGGGTTTCTCGGTAAAAGGCGGTGCAGAAGGAGTCGGAAAGGCAACAACTGCTTCCGTGGTGGCTTCGATCTTTCTCATTATCCTCGCCGATCTGGTGTGCACGATGATTTTTTATTCGACACTATAAATTTGGTGAAGGACACGAGAACGATAAAAGCTAAGAGCCAATAGCTAACAGCAAATTTATCACGCCACAGGCGGAAGCCAGCGCATCTGAAATCTTGAAATAATGGGCTTAATGAATAAATGCAAGAACCAATAATCGAAATTCAAAACCTTATCACATCCTATGGAAATCGGCGCATTCTGGATGGCATCGATTTGACGGTTTACAGGGGAGAAACGCTGACGATTCTGGGCAGATCGGGTTGCGGCAAGAGCACACTGCTGCGGCACATTATTGGTTTATCAAAGCCGACATCTGGACGGATTTTTGTGAAGGACCGCGAAATCACTGATTTGAATGAAGAAGAGTTATTGCCGATTCTGCGCAAAGCCGGAATGCTTTTTCAGGGCGCGGCATTGTTCAATTCCATGACAGTTGGTGACAACGTTGCACTGCCGCTACGGGAGCATACAGAACTGGAGGAATCAACAATCAGGATTATGACCCGGATGAAACTGGATCAGGTGGGTTTGGGAGGTTTCGAGGATTTTATGCCGGCGCAACTGTCAGGCGGTATGAAAAAGCGTGCGGCGCT
>WJJN01000151.1 GCA_014729735.1 Candidatus Zhuqueibacterota bacterium | reverse complement strand
TGGTTTCCACGCCAAGGAGAGACCAGGTACCGGAGCTTAAATACGCCCAATGGTTCGTTAAAGCAGGTACAGCGGCGACTGCACTTGCTGTATCATGACACGCGGGGGCAATGACATCTATAGGATGGACTCCTGTTTCTGCTGCGACTTGCGGCAGCATTTTTCCTAATATCGTGCCTGGCGGTACGATTTCCGGCATAATTTGCAGGGGCAAATTCAATTTATCAAATACAGCCGGCTCCCATTTACGGCTGGCAGCATTCAATAATTGCGAGGTCGAGGCAATGGAATATTCGGAAACCTTTTCTCCAGTCAAAAAATAGTTGAACAGATCGGGCATGAACAACAATCGGTCTGCGATGTCGAGCATTTTGTCTGCGGATTCTACCATGCTTAATAATTGAAACACTGAATTGAATTGGAGAAATTGAATTCCTGTCAATTGATAGAATTCCCTTTTTGTGAGATAGTGAAACGCTTTTTCGATCATGCCGTTTGTACGGGAATCGCGATATGCATAAGGAGAGCCGAGCAGATGTCCCTGTTTATCCAGTAACCCGAAATCGACACCCCAGGTATCCACTCCAATCCCGGCAATATCGGTGTGTCCATTCAATGCCGCCTTGTTTAGCCCCTTTTTCATTTCATCAAAAAGATACAGGAAGTCCCAATGCAGGCTATCGAAAAGTCTTATTTGTCGATTTTGGAAACGATGAATTTCCTGTAAATCTATTCCTTTAGTAGACAGCGTTCCCAGCATCGCGCGCCCGCTTTCGGCGCCGTAATCAAACGCTAAATACTTCATGTAATTTCCTTTTCTTATTCAGTTTCTTTCAAATTTGCCAAAATATAGGGACCCTTTGGAATGACAGCGATTTTTGCATTTTTACCATGCTTTTGTAGTGCCATTTTAATGCCCGCTTCAACTGAAGCTATGTTTTTCACAGGCAAATGCTCTTTATCAATATCCGAAATGCATTCGGTATACATAAGCACATCGACCTTTTTAAGAACGTTCACCAATTTTTCGAACTGCCATTGATCTATGACAAAATAATCGTCGCGATATATATCTGTCATGAACTGATCCAAATCCTTCACTTCATATACGAGCTGACTGAATTCCGGTCCCCCCAAACTTTCGCGGCATTCTGCCGCGAGGATAATTGTTCCTTCCTGCTTAACGATAGGTAACGCAGCGGTCAAACCTTTAACTGCCTGGTAGAAAGTTGCATCGAGTGGATAGCCTGCGGATGTTGTGATCACAATATCAACCGGATTATCTACGAAATCCTGAATTTGATCTCGCACGAAATTAATTCCCACGGCATGCGCTTTTTCGAGATCACCAGCAAAAATACCGGTAATCTGCCGTGTTTCATTGAGTGCCACATTCAGAATAAAATCGACACCGGCAATGTGGGCAATTTCCAGGACCTCTTCATGAAATGGATTGCCTTCGATGATGCCTTCCCGAGCGTTGGGATGCTCCAGAATATCAGGACCGTGCATCACTTTTACGGTCTTAATGCTGGCTATTCCCGGGCAGATCAGCTTTCTACCGCCGGAAAAACCCGCCATCAAATGCGGTTCGATGAAGCCTGTTGTGATTTTAAGATCTGCATTTACATAAGTCGAATCGATGAAAATATCGGTACCGCGGGATGTCTTGCCAAGATATTTATGAGAATTATCATCTTTGGCAAAATGGTTTACGATTCGGTAATTTTTGATAATGTCTTCTCCCACGAGATAGACCAACTCTTCACCTTCATTAGGTCGATGTATGCCTGTGGCGATTAGTATCGTAATGTTTTCCCGTTTGATGCCACTATTCTCAAGCGTACTTAAAATCGGCGGAAGTATTATTTTATTCGGTACCGGACGGGTGATATCGCAAATCACGACGCAGGCGGTTTTTTTTCCATCTGCAAGCTTTGATAACGCCGCTGTGCCGATCGGATTTTTCAGTGACTGTTCCAGCTTGGAGACCGGGTCCGGTACCGGTACACTCGCACGCATTTTAAGTACTTTAGCCAAATTTTGATCCGGTACATTTATGTCGAGACCAGATGTGCCGAATTCAAGTTTAATTTTCATAATTATAATTCCATTAGATGTTTATTTCTTAATGATTAATATTATTAGTGATAGCCAACGAATAACGGCATTACAAATCCGCCTGGCGTTGCTGTCAGCTCATCGACTCGCAGTAATTCTACCTTTTCATTTCGTGTTTCTTCGATTAAAGGAGAGCTTGAAGCTCTTTTTCCATCCTGCTTGAGAATCATAAAGTTGAGAGATACCGAAGATCCGTTTTGATGTATAAACAAAGATTTCTCATTATTCGAAGATACGGCTTTAATGTAACCTCCTAATAATTCGCTACGAGCGTCATTCTCAGTTTGAAAAAGGGTTTCCTGATGTTCAATTGTTAATCCGAGAATACTCACATTTGCAGATCTGTTGAAAATCTTTGCATTTGCTGATTCCAGATGTAACTGCCTGATCCAGACATCACCTCTTCCGAATTCAAATGAAATTCCGCTCACATCTTCGATAAATAAAGATCCGATATTCGCACCTTTGTAGGAAGCCATCTGACCTGGTGCCTGGATTGTCATATTTCTTAAAACCAAAGTTCGGGTTGCACCATGGACGATTCCGCTACCTGTGCCGGAAATATTTTCGATAACCACAACCGGCGGGTTTCCTTCTGCAAATACGAATTTCCCCTTGCCAAGTATTTCCGTATATGTGCCCATTCCGATAAGCCGCTGAACATTATTTTGGATCGTTATATCGTTTTTGATATGATACTGTTTAACTGGAAAATAAATCGTTTTTGCACCTGAATCGATTGCGCGCTGTATCATGAATGCGTCATCCGGAGCCGGTTCATCATTCTCCGGTAGTTTAAACTCTTCCACATTTACCCAATCATTTTCAACATCGCCCCAGGGAACGGACGGTGTTTCAGCAATATTCAAATTGAGAGATTTTCCCGGACTCTGAAATAGTTGAGTAATTTCATGCGAAACATATTCTTCGACAAATACATCATTCAAAGAGCGACCATGCTCGCTTTCATTTTCAATTGCAACTTTATAGTCGGTGATTGCGGTATTGCGAACAAACAATACAGCCGGAGACTTGTTCACAATTGCTTTTTTACGGTTCGCATTTCCTTCACCAATAATTTTTGAATCGATGACAACACATGATGCAGCGCCGCTGTTCAGCAGGACTGTTAAATCGTTTTTGCTTTTTAATTGTCGAATTAGCAGTGACTGCCCTTCATTCACAATACCGATCCGATTCTGATCTCTTAGAAACAGATTTTCGATAATGATATTTTGTTGCTCGTTTTTGCAGTTCACGCCAATATCAAATCCGATGATTTTGATATCTTTAATCAAGCACGGACCAATTTGTGAAGTAAATCCCAGGTCAAGTCCAATGACTCCGGCTTTATCACCGCTTAATATGGAGACTTCTCTTACTGCTCCCGTATTATTTGCCATAAATTGAATACCAATAGCCGCAGGATTACCTTTGCCGGTGTTTATTGTCAAATTACGTATATAATTTTTAAATCGCTGCGCCGAAGAAGCACCTGTCCAGATTACTGCTTTTGGCTGCTCGCTATCTTCGAAACCTTCACATCTATCCGCAAGTTTTATGACAGTTTCATCGCGATGTTCTCCCCAGAGCGTTACATTGCGCCAGGGTGCTGCCCATTTCAGTGTCGATGAAATGAGATATTCCCCCTTTGGAATGTAAATGATTTTACCGACGTTTTCCATAATTGCCCGCTGCAATGCTGCGGTATCATCGGTTTTACCGTCACCTTTCGCATAATATGGTTCTTGCGTCACATCAACGATGCTTTTGTTTTTCGGAAAACGAACACCCTGCTCTTTCGTTCCGCACGATATCATTGATATGCAGATAGCTAAATATAACACGAGCCCAAAATTCCGGTTAATTCGTCGTTTCATGATGTCTCTTCTATTTTATTTTTTCAACGCTTCAAAACGATCCGGGTATCGTTCCCGGTCTTCATTTAATATACGTTGCGCCACTTCTTCGGTGTCTCCGTATTTTTCACGTAATTGTTTAAGTTTTATTTTAAGGTCCCGTACTGTTTCCTGATATTCGGGTTGATCATAGATATTTTGCATTTCATGCGGATCGTTCTTCAAATCGTACAACTCCCATTCATCAACATCAAAATAAAAATGGATGAGCTTGTAACGATCCGTTCGAATGCCGTAATGGCGTTTCACCTGGTGCACTGCCGGATACTCGAAATAATGATAATAGACCGCATCCCGCCAGTCCTCAGGCGTTTTATCTTTCAGGATAGGCACCAGACTTCTGCCCTGCATGTCCTCTGGAATATCAGCTTCGGCTATCTCGAGAAACGTTTGCGCAAAATCCACATTCTGTACCAGTGCCGTGCTTGCAGAGCCGGGTTGAACGACTCCCTTCCAGCGAACCAACAGCGGCGTGCTGAAAGACTCTTCATACATGAAACGCTTATCGAACCAGCCATGTTCACCTAAGTAGAATCCCTGATCCGAGGTATAGAAGACTACTGTATTTTCAGCAAGTCCTGATTGGTCGAGGTAATCAAGCAAACGCCCTACATTTTCGTCCACTGAAGCCACACAGCGTAAGTAATCCTTGATGTAGCGCTGGTATTTCCATTTGGTTAATTCTTTTTCAGTGCTCGGCTTATTTTTATTGAAATTTTCATTGCGCGGATTATAGGCTCTATCCCAGGCTTCCTGCTGTTCCTTCGTCATTCTTTCGTAATTCCACTTATATGCCTTGCGTCCGCCTTCATCTGATCCGAGAATATCCTTTGCATCTTCCGGCTTCAGCTTCAGGTCGCCGGCGGGACGTAAATCCTGTAATATGGACATTTCCTGTTCTTTAGCTGCGCTGCCGCGTCC
>WJJN01000775.1 GCA_014729735.1 Candidatus Zhuqueibacterota bacterium | reverse complement strand
TTACAGTCCTCGTGGCGCGGCATGGAGCAATGATGGCGAGTTAATGTACTTGGCTGACTTCGATTACAACCTCGTTGGTCAGTGGAAAAAGGTTCCAAAATCCGATGTAAAGGCTTTTGTGAACAATAATGCTCCGCTGAAATTCCAGTTGGATCAAAATTATCCGAATCCGTTTAATCCTTCCACAACGATTTCTTTTACAATTAAAGAAGCCGGACTGGTTGAATTGACGGTTTATGATGTAACCGGTCGTCAGGTGAAAAAATTACTTGAAAGAGACATGGCTGCCGGCGTGCATAAAGTTGTTTTTGACGCACGTGATTTAGCCTCGGGTGTTTATTACTATAGCCTGAAACACGATGGCTTGACACAAGTAAAACAAATGGTTCTTGTAAAATAACCATTTGAAATATATGATTTTAATGGAGAGGCCAACCGGGTTTATTCCCGGTGGTCTTTCTATATATTTTCTAGCCTGGAGTTTCTGGGCGTGATCTTTCGTAATCTACTTACCCATGAATTTTATGGCATCCATAAAGACAGCATAATCTTTTTTTGGGATGAATGAAGGCGATGCATTTTTTGTATGATTATAATGCATTACCTTGATGACATCTTAAATTTATAAAGGGAGTTATCGATGAAATATCTTTCCTGCTTTATAATTTTCATATCTTGTTATCAGCTCCTATCTGCTGCTGAAAATCAGGAGTTTCGGGCAACCTGGGTCGTGACCTGGGAGCATATCAGCCCGTACAATAACACATCGCAAAATATAGCTTTAGCCAGAGGTATTATTGATAATCACCACCAGGGTAATTTTAATGCAATTCTCTGGCAGTGCCGGCAAAGTGGCACTGCGTATTATAATTCCCAATATGAACCCTGGGGATATTATGCCGGAGGAACAGATCCGGGATATGATCCCCTTGCACTGGCAATCGAGGAAGCACACAGCAAGGGCATGGAGCTTCACGCTTGGTTTAATGTATTTCACTGTTCCAGTACTAGACCCGGCACACCGGCAGGCGATCACCCGGAATGGGTCTGTACTGACGAAAACGGCGTTTTTATGACCGTGGATGAAAATGGAAATTCGATCCGATGTTTGTCGCCCGGTCTCGAAGAAGTCCGGCAATATCTGCTAAAGGTTGCCATGGAAATTGTTCGAAATTATGACATCGATGGCATCCACCTTGATTTTATTCGCTGGAATGAATATACATATCACCCTTCGGCTGCTGAGAAAGCAATGGAATCGTTGCACAAAAAAACTGCTGGTGATATTGCTATCGATGGTATGATTTCTGAGAAGCAGTTGAAAGCATTACACGAAAAACAATCTCAACGATATATTTATGATATCGAGCATCCTGCCAGTAGCGGCGTACCTGAGGGATTTAATGATTGGAATGAATGGCGGCGCTGGACAGTGACCGAATTTGTGCAAACGCTACATGACTCAATTCAGACAGAAAAGCCCTGGGTTCGTTTGTCTGTGGCAGCACTCGGACGTTATAACTGGGGCGTATGGCAGGGGTACGGCGATGTTTTTCAGGATGCGGCTTTATGGTTTAATGAAGGATATGTTGAACAGCTTACCCCAATGCATTATCACTGGTTAACGGCAAATGGCTATTACGACATGTTAACTGGCGGGTGTCCCCAATGCTGGAGTCAGTTCATCCAACCGGGAATTGAAGCTGGGCGCCTGTATTCTGTCGGACCAGGATCCTATTTATTTGATCGTAATAAAGTGTGGAATAAGCATCCGGCTGTCATTGAAATGTGTCGGACAATTCCCTGGGTCGATGGATTTCAGTTTTTCCGATATCAAAACTGGCAGAATTATAATTATTTTCAGGAAAGTCGCGAGACCTTTTTTCAAAATAAAACCAAAATCAGACCAATATATCAGGCAGGTACCCCGGAAGCGCCATCTATCGCCTTAAATAAAATCGATGAATTGAATTATCAGATCGATGTTACGCCTCCGCAATCCATTATTGAAAATCAATGGTACGCAGTTTATCGCTCGGAAAGTACAGAGCCTGATGTAGCATCGGATCAGATTGTTAATATTCATTTTGGGAATGCGCCATATTTCGTAGATGAACAATTTGATGGATTGCAGGATTTTAACGGTCAATATACTTATTATGCGACTACCCTGAATCGTTTCTGGAATGAGTCTACCGCATCAAATACGGATATTTCCGACGAGATACCGTCTTTTCCGCCGGTCGTTGTGAATACAGTTCCTGCAGAGGGAGAAACGATTTCAATTAATAAACCGGTGCAAATTACTTTTTCCAAAAACATGGACCTGTCACTGTTGCAACCGGCAATTGAGATAATTCCGGCGTTGACTGTAGAAAACGTGATCTGGAATGAGCGGGAAAAAACTGCGACTATCGAATTTTCCGAATATTTTCAGTTTGATACCGATTATACGCTTATTATCGAGAATACTGCGACTGATGTGAATGGTGTTGCCATCGACGGAAACGCTGATGGTACAGCCGGAGACGCCTTTGAATTGCATTTTCACTCCAGTGCAGTGGATGATGTACCTCCTTCTGTCGTTCAATATTTCCCGGATTACACTGGTGAGGAAAAGCGATTTGATGTGGATGATATTGTCACAGTTGTGTTCAATGAACCGCTGGACGAAGCAACATTAACCGAAGAGGCTGTGCGTATTTTTCAGAGTTCAAACCAGGTTGCAACTCAGTTTTTACACACTGCTAAAGAAGGTAAATCTGTTATCAGCATTCAGCCGGAGCAACCGTTTGGTATGTCTTCAAATTATACGGCACTACTGAACAATACTATTTCTGACACCACCGGAAACTCATTAATTGACAACGTCTCATTTACTTTTACAACTACAGATGACAGATCGTTTGATCAGCGTGCGATCGATGAATTTTCCACATCCGCGGATTGGAAACAGCCCGGTTACAGCGGTTCTACTGTAGGAATCGTTGTTCCTGAATGTGAATTCGGGTACACACGTGATGTTTATTTGCCAGCCACACAAATCAAACGGGCTGCATCTTTGAAATATAAATGGGATACTTCACAGGATGCATTTCTGTTGCGCGATTACCTCGGAGGCGGAGCACCGAGAGCAGTGGAGTTTGATACATCTTATGTATTGCAATGCTACGTTTTTGGCGATGGCAGCAATAATAAATTTCGGTTTTGCCTGGATGAAGCTCAGGGATCTGAATGGCCCGCTCATGAAGTGTCTGAATGGTATACGCTCGACTGGTATGGCTGGCGCCTGTTACAATGGGATTTAAGCGATAGCACAACTGTTGGCGAATGGATTAGCCCGGATAATAAATTGAATGGCACCAAATACCGTGTCGATAGTTTTCAGTTAACGCATGATTCAACAGGTGCGGTCAGCGGGCGCGTCTATTTTGATGATTTTCGATTAGTTAGACGGACACAGTTACCGGTTCATGTGGTTATGAATTCAGGTGCGAAACCACAAAATTTTAAACTGCATCAGAATTATCCGAATCCGTTCAACCCTGTTACCAAAATTCCATTCGAAATTTCGAAAGATAGTCATGTCGCACTGAGTATCTATAACATGCTCGGTCGGCGGGTTACCACGCTTGTTGATAGAAATCTGTCTGCCGGATATCATGAAGTTTTATTCGACGCTTCCCGGATGGCATCCGGAATATATATATATCGACTTGATGTGGAAGGAAACACAATTAAGAAAAGGATGATGTTGTTAAAATAATTTTGACAGTTTGGTTTAAGAATAATAGCAATTTAAAACCTGTTATCCTTTTAAAGAACTTTTTTTGCTTGACATTAATTAAGAATATCTTTAATTTAATGTAATAAATGAGATGTCTCAGCAAATATAAGCTGTGAGTACTTTTAATGGAGGGTTTCAATGTTTAAAAAGCTTTCATTTCTATTATTATTTCTTCTCCTCGCAGGGAGCGCCATGGCAGGAGTGACCGGCAAAATTGCCGGAAATGTAACGGATCGGGAAACAGGAGATCCGCTGCCAGGTGTGAATGTTGTTGTTGAAGGAACAACGATGGGGGCAGCTACAGATATCAACGGTAATTATGTGATATTGAATGTTCCCCCGGGAATATACAGCCTCAAAACGACCATGATTGGTTACACGGCTGTGACCGTTGAAGATGTGCGCGTATCCATCGATTTAACGACTAAAGTAAATTTCCAGTTGTCGACTGAAGTGTTGGATGTGGAAGGCACTGTAACCATTGTAGCTGAACGCCCGATGATCCAGAAAGACGAGGTATCCACACGGCACTTTGTCACTTCGGAAGATATCGAAATGCAACCAGTGGACAGTTTCGAGGAAATTGCTAAAAATCAAGCCGGTGTTGTGGGAACACATTTTCGCGGCGGTCGATCCGGCGAAGTGCTGGTGCTTGTGGACGGCATACCGGTAAGAGACCCGGCTGGTGCTTACTCTGATGGCGTGGTCGATTTCTCAGGTTTTACCACGGATATTCCGGAATATGGAATACAGGAGTTAGAAGTCTCACTAGGTGGTTTCAGCGCTGAGTATGGTAATGTTCAATCCGGTATTCTGAATCTCGCTATGAAAGAGGGACGTGATAAATATTCCGGTAGAGCTCGTTTCACATCAACGGATTTCGGCGATCCGGGTGTGAATACCGATATGTTGAAAGATATCTATGAAATAAATTTAAGTGGTCCCGAACCAATTACGAATTTTCTGCTTTCCTCGGTTGGAGTCGAAGTCCCTGGAAATCTGTCTTTCTCGCTATCAGCCGAGATAACAGATCAAGATCGCGGTTATTTTTTGAACCAGCAGGATTTCAATCAATCATATCAGGGAAAACTCACATACAGGATCACTCCGAACCACAAAATTGCATTGGGCGGAGTTTTCAGCGATCGCGCCTGGGATACATATTATTTCCCGGCAGCGAAATACGGTCCCGGTTCGAATTATGAGGAAAATGAATATTTCAGCTATGATAATCTGGCAGGCGACACGCTGGATCATTATATCTATGTGAATGATCCGCATAAGTTCAGAGATCAACAGGGTGAAATAGTCCCGCAGAGCGGCGTGACGCCTGATGGCTCCGAATATAATCTGCTTCGAAATTTTTATGTCGGACCAATGCAGGATTACCTGTGGGATCGTACACAAAAGGGTAATAATGCTTACCTTATCTGGACACATACTCTCAGCTCAAAAACATTTTATGAAGTCCGGTTGAACAATTTCTATTCAAATTATCATTATGCGACACCGGATGTCGATGACAGAGACGGCGATGGCAACACCGAAGAAGACCTCATCTGGAATCCGGATCTGCCAGGTCCCCATCCGATTTATCGTGAGCGGGAAAATAATTACTGGTGGGTGCGCGGCGATGATCCGGCGTACCGCGATCAGGAATCGTGGACACGAAGCGTGAAAGCAGACCTTGTGAGTCAGATCACGCCGAATCACATGTTAAAGGGTGGTTTTGAATTCTACCATCATCGAACAAAAGTCGAGAATATTAGCTGGACTCTGGGATATGGGATTTTCAGAAAAGACATCTGGGATCGTAACTCCGTGGATGTTGGTGCCTATATTCAGGATAAAATCGAATTCGCCGGCATAATCGGATTGGTTGGATTGCGTTTCGACATGTTCGATCCATCCGGTTTCGGTGATGATGTGTTCTATCCTGCTGATTACGAATATCCTTATACCGAATATGATGAAAACGGACTTCCTGTTTTTACGAATCCGAAAAAAGCGGAACTCAAATATCAGGTAAGTCCACGCTTAGGTATTTCCCATCCGATTACCGATCAGGATGTGTTGCATTTCACCTACGGTCATTATTTCCAGCGCCCGGATGCGTATTTCCTGTTCCGAAATTACAAAATTCAATCACTTACCAAAGTGGGGAATTATATCGGAAATCCGGATCTGAATCCTGAAAAGACAGTTGCTTATGAAGTCGGCGTGGAGCACCAGTTTACCGCAGATATGAAGGGAACGATTACCGGTTATTATAAAGACGTCACCAATTTGATGAACTGGCAGAAATACGTCGGCAAAAGCATCCAGAATACCGAGCTGAATGTTTACACAAATGCCGACTATGGCAACATCAAAGGTCTGGAATTCACCTTCACCAAGCGCCCTGGTCGCTTCTGGGGAGCTTCGGTTAATTATACGTTTTCCGTGGCAAAAGGAAGAAGCTCCAATTATTACGGCGGCTATGGTTCCTTTACTGATGTCAAACGGATGAATATTCTGGATTACGATCAAACGCACACAATCAATGCCAACATTACTTTGCGCACGCCGAATGATTTCGGTCCGGCGATGGGTCAATTCAGACCATTGGCGCAGTGGACTGCCAATTTCCAGACAGATTATGGCAGTGGTCTGCCATATTCCTCGTATGGAACAGGCAAAATCAATGATCAGCGAAGACCGTATACCACGACAACCGATGTCAAATTGATCCGACATTTTAAAGCAGGTACGATCAAATATGATTTGTTTATCGATGTATTTAATCTGTTCGATCGTGATAATATTCAATGGCTCGGAAGCAACAGATTTTATGAGCTGACCGGCGATCCCTCGATCGTGCGGCAGGACATCGATGGATCCTATATAAGAAATCCGCAGGTTTATAGTAACGGACGTCAGGTGCGCTTTGGGCTGGCTATTCAATTCTAATGTGTGCAAAACCATTTTCTGAGGAGGAAACAATTGATGTATCATAAAAATCATATTAAGTATCCCATTCTTGTCATAGTGTTCCTTTGCTTGTGGACAATGACGACCATGGGTGCTGATCCGCAAGGCAGTACTAAATCCTTTGCAAAAAGGAGTCATGCCAAAATCGGACCGATTGTCGAGGACGATTGGGCGCATCATAAAATCGGTACTCTCTGGAGCCGAGTCACCAATTTCGGAAAAACAGGGGATGACTCGTATGAAAATCGCTCCCCCTCCGGTGATTGGCCCGGTGGATCCGGCAACTCCTATCTCTATCGTGGCTCATTGTGGCTCACAGCTCGTGTGGATGGTGTAATTCATTCCACACAACCGGAAGACAGAGAATATGCTCCGATTGATTCTGTTCACGTGATTACGGGTCCCGATGCCAGAGCCGAGCAGGATACTTACACCAAATATTACGATGTTATGGTTCCGGCAGCGACAGGGCATTTTCCGTTAGGACTTGAGGTCACGGAAAGAACATTTTCCTGGAGCGAAAGTTTTCGGGATGATTTTATTGTTTATGAATATACTATTAAAAACGTCGGTATCGACTCCGATGACGATGGATATCCCGATACACCCAGAGATCTGGACGAATTTTATTTTACCTGGCGTCTGGATGGTGATGTCAGCAAGCTGTCGAATTGGCCCACCGAAGGCGCGTATGTGCACAGAGACGACCATGCCGCATGTAATGCAAACTGGGATTTCATCGACCTGTTTCCGCAATGGGCTGGCGTCGATCACGGCTTGACCGATGAACAGGCAGACAGCACAATGATATTCATGTGGGACGGCGACGATCTCGAGCCTTCGGAAATGGAAGGTATTGAGGATGACACTGGAAATCCCAGCGCGGATGGCACATTGCAATCGCCGGGATTTTTAGGTTTCAAGATTCTGAAAACCGATCCGCCGACATTTCGACCAACTTCGTTTCATACAAATCATATTTATAACGATCCGAACACAGACCAGGAATCTTATGACCGGATGATGAAACCGCAGGTATTCGAGGGAATGATCATCGATCCGAGTACAGGAAAAGCCTTTCCCAATGACTACCGTGCAATCATTACACTGGGACCCATGGAAACACTGGCTGCAGGTGATTCGGTTGTCGTTACGGCTGCGCTGGGTGTCGGCTGTGATCCTGAACGCGGCGGCATCTATAGCCTGATGACACTGGTTGAAATCATGGATATGGCACAGCGCATTATTGACAAAGATTACGCTGTTCCGTTCGAACCGCCGACTGCACCCGGTCTCGAGGTCATGGAGCATGTGGTTGATGGAGTCACTGAAGGTGTGAAAGTCGTTTGGGACAACAGCGCTGAATTCAATGAAAACTTCCAGGGATACAATGTCTGGAAGAGTTCCGGCAAAACAGCCTCCGGTGCTTTCGATTGGAGCCCATTGGGTGCAGGTACTTACAAAGACTCCACCGGT
>WJJN01000774.1 GCA_014729735.1 Candidatus Zhuqueibacterota bacterium | reverse complement strand
TTTGCTATTTTCTTTAATTCATTAAATTTTTTGCATTTATTTGTTTACGAATTATCGTCAAACATATTACATTCAGATTACATTAGAAATGCAGTAAATTTATCCACACTTTATCCACACTTTATTAACAAATGGTATCCGGTTATTCCTTAATCAGTTATCCTGAAGCACAAAATTTCAAAATTAATATTGTAAATACCCATGTGCGCTTATTCGGTAACTGCCGCTAATTTATTATCCAAAATAGTGCGAACATTCGAGGAAAGCATGCGGTAGATTTTATTCCGTCGATCTTTAATTCGTTTGTATGCTTTTAAAATATCAAGTGTTAGAATAATACGCGTCAGGCTGCAATTGAGTTCACCATGCAGATGTGTGCCGATTACTTCGAAGCCCAGAATTCTTGTGTGAAATTGTAGCGGAGAATGCGGATCGCCTTCAAACACGTCTGTAAGGAAATGAGTGTAATCCCGCTCAACGACTTCCTTGATTGCCATTGGCATCAGTTTTATAGCTATTCGAATATTGCGGCGGTACCCAGGTAGAATCATAAATCTGCCGATTTCCGCAAATTTCCCATTTTCTCGCATTTTTGAAAAATCGATATCCTGACGCAGTGCCACTTTCAGTTCAGGCGGGGAATCCAGCGGAGGATCGTACCAAAGTCGAAGCACACCCGCCAGGTTTCTTGTTTACTGTGGCTAAAAACCATGATTAGCGAACCCTATCATCGATCTCTGGAGCAATTTCTTTTTCAGCGGATTTTACCCACTTCTTCTCTTTCAAATAAACATTATTCACAACCTCAAGTGCCTTCTCTCTTGCTTCTATTTCATCCTGCTAATAACCTTCCACCGTGCTGGTTTGTTATAAACATAGATCGCTGCCAGCAAGAATTGATGGAACTACAATCGGAGAGAACCGCGATGACCTGATCGACCTGCTTTTTACGGAATACGGAATAAAATGCGTCGTTCAGTATTATCCGCTTTACCGGTATGACTTATTTCAGAAAGATGGTTACGCAACAGCCGCATGTCCTGAAACGGATCGCTTTTTTGACAACATGCTCTCATTTCCGTTTGGAACGGATTTAACCGAAAATGACATGAGCTACTTGATCGAATCTATAGATAATGCAATCACAAAGCTCAAGGAATAACATCATGCAGAAAATCAAAAATCTGAAAGTAGTGCCGAATGTTATTTTCTCACATGGAGCGATTTCCGAACTGCCGCAAATCGTCTCTGAAAAATGTGGTGATTCGGGTTACGCAATTTATGTGATTGACCACTATTTTAAAGGCAATGGTTTTCAGGATAGTCTAAAACTAAAGCAGGATGATCTGTGTTTTTATCTTGATACCACTGATGAGCCGACAACAACACAGGTCGATGAATATGTACGGAAAATCATGACCAGCCGGCATCGCACACCGGACGCTTTTGATGGAAAAACCGTTACATAATGCGCTGGGTCCTGATTGGCGCCGAATAATGACCCGGGATCGAATAAAAAAAATGTATTTAAAAATTCTGGGGAATTAACATGATGTTGGGAATTATTCCGGCGCGTGGCGGAAGCAAGGGCATTCCCCGGAAAAATATCAGGATGATTGCCGGGCAACCGCTCATTTACTGGACAATCAAGTCAGCAAAGAACTTTCTGTTGCTGGATGATTTTTATGTATCAACAGAGGACAATGAGATCGCAACACTGGCTTTATATTATGATCAAAGGTATTAAAAAGACCGGCTCATCTGGCACATGATCATTCGACCACGCTCGAAGTTTTGCAGCACGTTGTCATGGAAAAGCCATGCAACAGCGTGGCTGTATTGCAGCCAACTTCTCCCCTGCGCAACCCGGATACGATTGACAATTGTATTCGTGCGTTCAGGGAAGACAATTATGACACACTGGCGACCGGTTATTATACAAAGATCATTGAATACGGCACGCATCAGAATATGCGACGCCAGGATATTCAGGGCTTTTTTTACGAAGATGGAAATGTATATATCATCGACCGCAGCCTTGTAACTTCAGGAAAATGATTCGGAGATGAAATCTGTAAATTTGTTCTCGAACCGGAACTCAATTTCGAAATCGATGATGAGATCGATTTTTTCATTATCGAAAAATTGCTGCAAAAAAGAATTTCTGAAAATAAACAATATTGAAAAATGTCCCGATGATAATATTAGAATGCATGCTCAGAGATTCATCTGAGCATTTATATTCAGAAAATTTCCGAGTGCATTTCAGGATTTTGGACATAAATTTGCAGCACACAAAGATTTTTCCTCAAGCGGGAATTGAAGCGGACTACGAAAAATGACGATTAAATTATATACGGATTATCATGATGATTGCTGTTTTAAAAGGAGCGCTCGTTGCGCTGTCGTTGACATTGGGATTCGGACCCGTATTAATCGTACAATTTGAAGCCAGCATTAACCGAGGATTTCGCGCCGGAGCCAGCGTTATATCCGGCTTGTACGCCAGTGATGTGTTTTTGGTATCGATTTGTTATTTGGGTTTTACAAGATTTCTGCAACAGCAGGAATATAAATTGGCAATGGGAATTGTGGGCGGACTTATCATAATCGTTTTTGGATTTAGCCTGCTGATCAAACGGGTGACATTCAATTTACCGACAAAAGCGCGAACGATTACAACACGGTCGTCGCATTTAATTCAGTACTTCATAAAGGGATTCATGATTAATATCACCAATCCCTTTGCTATTGTTTTCTGGCTCGGAATTTTGAGCATTGCCGGCACAAATTTCGGAATTTATACATCGTCTTTTTATGTATTTTTTATTGCTCTATTCGGTTTTGCGATCAGTTGCGATCTCTTAAAAGTATTTTGTTTCAGTAAAGTAAAGCGATTTTTTACACCGGTTCTGGTAAAGTGGATCAACCGGACGATGGGAACGATACTGGTCATTATCGGAATTGTTATTATCTCAAAAGTGCTATGATTTAGCATCTTGTCCAAAATGGTGCGGTCAATCTTCCCAATGGCTGACCGCACCCTCCCTGTCCATATTTTAGTTGCCTAAAATTCATAAATGCGTTTTAATAATCAAAGAATTAAATTCGAAATAAAAGCGAATGAATTTAGCAATTCTGTCAATAAGGATTGCTTTGACTATCTCCGTCTTTATATTTGGTCTTAGTTCGGTGAAATGCCGAAAACTATCCAATTTAAAGGTTGACAATTTCAAAAATTTTTAGTTAATTAAAGATGTCCAGGGTGGCAAATAGCATTCAATAATATGACAGGAGGTATGTCATGTTTAAAGAAACAGGCTTCATTGCAATGTTTGTCGCTTTGCTGCTATTGCCGCTGCCACTTTTCAGCCAGAGTGATTTTGATCCGGATGCGTATCTCACCTTTCTGGAACAAAATCAAAATTTGTCTACCTCGGAATTGCTTTCCAGGCATCCACTGCCGCATCAATACTATTCCAGCGCTTCGACTTCGTTTTCAATCGAAGATTATGCCTATCTGGATTCGATAGTGCAGCGCTATCAATTGACCGGGGATGAGTTGGAACTTCTTCGCAAAAACCGGTTTATCGTGAGTGAGCGGATTAGTGAAAGAAGTTTTGGCGGCGCATTTCACAATGTTTATGCAAAGGATCTGCCCGTCTTTGTAACTACGGATGCGATTCTGCACGCACTGCATGCATCCTATGACAAGATTCTGATGCGTCTGGAGTTCGCGATCATGGAACCGAATCTCATCCGGTTCCTTAACAGCCTTTATAATGCATATCCTTCTCTCCACGCCAATTATTCGGCGCATTCAGAGCTGGAAAATTCGCTCAAAGACGTTGACCTCTATGTGACTATTGCCAAATCCCTTATCGACGGGGAAAAAGCTGATCCGTATTTTGTCGACCAACAGCTCTTTGATACTGTATGGAATGGCATTCAGTCAGAACAGTGCATTCAGATTCCACTATTTGCGGATCGGATGCGCGAGATCGATTTCAGCCAGTTCACGGTTCGCGGACATTATGATCGCGAAATTTGGGACGAATCAGGACGCAGAACTTTGGAAAACTATTTCAAAGCGATGATGTGGCTCGGCAGAATCGATTTCTATCTGACGCCGCCGCCTGAAAATCCATGGGAGCCAAAATGGACGAAGGAGGAAATCAGACGCATGAACATCAGCGCGGTTTTGCTGAATGAAATGCTGGAATCGACGCAGCAGCGCCATTTGTTAGAAGAAAACGACCGCCTCATTACGCTGCTGGTCGGAGAAAGCGATAATCTGACGCCGACTGAATTCAATGACATTTTATCGGACCAGGCTATTTCCAGCGCCTATGATCTATTGAACGATCAAATCTATGATTCACTGCAAACTGCGTTAAAAAATTCTTCACATGCATCACAAAAAATTCTGTCTTGTTTCATGATGATGGATCCGTACAGCTCCGAGCCAGGCGTACTTCCGGTTTCGTTTCGCCTATCCGGACAGCGGTTCATTATCGATTCATATATTTTTTCCAACGTGGTTTTCGATCGTATTATTTACAATAACAAGAAAATCTGGCGTCCCCTGCCCGATCCGCTGGATGCGATGTTTGTTTTAGGTAATGATAACACGCTGCCATTGCTGAGAAATGAGCTGGGAACCTACAAATACGCATCACAGCTAAACGCGCTGCGCTATCTGGTGGATGAATACGATCGTGATTTCTGGAATAAATCGCTTTATAATTCCTGGCTACATGCAATACGGCTGTTGAATCCTGCCGAAGAACGCAGAGGATATCCATTTTTCATGAAGACAGTCGCCTGGCAGCAGGAGAAACTAAATACGCAACTTGCTTCGTGGGCGCAACTGCGGCATGATAATCTGCTCTATGCAAAACAATCTTACACGGGCGCGACCGGTTGTTCATTTCCGCACTCGTATATCGAACCATATCCTGAGTTCTATCAACAGATTGCAAATTTTGCGGATAAAGCGGCAATACATCTTTCCGGGCTCAGTACACAGTATTTGCATTTGCCGGCTTTGGATAATTACTTTCTCAACCTGAGCAGAACGATGAAGCAACTGGAAACGCTGGCGCAAAAAGAGTTAAACCGGCAGCCATTCAATGAAGAAGAAACAGAATTTCTGGAACGAATGCTTTTTCGTGTATCCGGAAGCGGAGCTCCGCCATATGACGGATGGTATGCGCAGCTTTTTTACGATAACTGGGATACAGCGGAAATCGATTATATCATTGCGGATGTGCATACACAACCAACAGATCAATCGGGAAGCAAAGTAGGGCGTGTCTTACATGTTGCTACCGGCATGATTAATCTCGGCATATTTTTAGCAGAATCTCCATCCAGTGAATACATGCCAATGGCTTTTGTGGGACCGGTTTTTTCATATTATGAAAAAATCACCCGGGATTTTGAACGCCTCAATGACAGCAAATGGAAAGAACTTGTCCAACAGAGAAATGTTCCGGAGCGACCGGATTGGACGAATGTCTATCTTTGCGATCGACATGGAGAAAAGAGAGGACAGGGGCGCGAACTTCCCGGAGTTGTATACACAGATTTAGCGGAAGACCAGGAAACGGTGCCGGAAAACAATCTGCTGCTGCAGAACTATCCCAATCCCTTTAATCCGTCAACTACGATCTACTTCAATCTTCCGGACGGCGGTAGAACGCAGGTGGCTATTTACGATATTCTGGGACGGCAGGTTGGTATTCTCCTTGATGAAAGGCTCGCTCCCGGAAATCACTCCATAAACTGGAATGCCGGTAATTTAACAAGCGGTGTTTATGTGTGCCGGTTGATTACGGAAAATCATGTCAGAACAATCAAACTTCTACTGACGCGTTAAAAACGAATCTTATGAAAATACGACAGTCCGCGGATTTAACACGACCATATTAAACCTGCGGGCTGTCGCCTCACTTTTCTTTCAAGAAAATCAATACCTGAATACGGCAGCAATTTCACTTTTATCCGGCATTTCCTCTGGTTTTACCGGATAGACTGCTCCTTTCTGCCTTAGTGTATGCATGGCTGCAAAATCGATCAAATCCGCATCATTTTGGGAACGGTTTTCATGGACTTCGACTGACATTGATTCCGGATCGAAACTGCCCCATTTCTGATGCCGCAGCGGAATGAATAAATATTGTACTCTGCCACTATAAGCTGCCGGAATAATTTTGTTGATATCATCCGATGCGAGATCATTCTGTTTATTCTCCTGAAATTTTGTCCACGCCTTTTCCCGATCTCTTTGAAAATATGGTGATATCGCTTTCCATGCGCGATGGTGAAGCTCCTCTGTACTCAAATCGCCGGGATGTGATTGCACAGCAGAATCGATAAGATGAGCGTAGGAATTCGCTTCCATATAAATCGGTATCAGGAAATCAACTCCTGCCAGAATTAACGGGGATGTTTCATCCCGCAAGTATTCCTGAATTCCTTTGTTAACGATCTGGAAGAAACGGAGAATATTCTTTTTCTGCCCTGCTGCATCGGTGCCGGTTCCCTGTCCGTGAAACATTGCTGAACGCCGACCTTTGCCCGTCCCGGTACCTGTATGATACTGCAAATGTTTTTCAGGATCGTCGTATTTCAATGCTTCTTCAATGCTTAATGGAATATTTTTTAGTTTGATTTCTTTAATGGTATATTGAGTACCTTCGTAAAGCTTGACTTCTTTCTGGCTTAATGCCAGCAAAAAATATCTGCCGTCGCTACCAAGCATCGAAATAAGCGGCTTCAAATAAAAACGATCATTTATGAATATCATTTCTTCGAATTCCACAGGTAACCGATAGTAGAAAAAATCATCCGGGGTAATAAATACCGCCAGTCCGTCACTTTGATAGCTCCAAAAAACGGAATTATTTATCAATTCATCTGTTGGCTTCAAAAGAGCACTAATCTCTCTTTCCCTTAAATCACGTTGTTCCAATTCATTTTTTGCTTTATTCAGAGCATTTTTAAAGCGGATTGCATTCTGTTTTGTATTTTCCCCTTTTCGAATCGTCGGTATATACATAGATATACAGTGGTCGTGGTTTATTTCTGATAATTCGAGAAATTTTTTCATATTAAAAAAATCCATATTTGCAAAACTCCTTGTTGTTGATCGAACAATTTTCATCTTGAAAATGAATTCAAATAAAAAAGGTGGTCCTCGGAATATAAGACCACCTTTGACAGCTAATAATTCATCACATCACTTTTACATCTTTTGATGATTCCCATAATCCGTGGATATTGCAGTACGATATCGCATGAATAACGCCGGGCTTGGATATCTTTATCGACGCAGTGACTTGATGATGTGTATAAACCGGACCGCTATTCGCACCCTCTGTAGATTCGCCGTGTGCATTGAATTCATAATGTCCAACATGGTAGCTGTATTTATCTCCTTCCGGATAATAATACAACGAAATCCATCGGATATGGTGTTCCGTAGTATTCGGATGTGAAATTTCTTTTCCCAATGAAACCTTTACATCGAACATTTCATCCTTGTTAACGCTCTCCGGACAGTCAATCACCGGAACGTGTTTTTCACTTTTCCAATCTGCTGATTGAACATGATCGCTTAATTTTTTCATTTAATAAACCTCCGTTTTATATGTATTAAATTTGGTTAAGAATCTATTTAGATTTCTTTCTCCAGGATTTTTTTGACATCGTCATCCGTAAGATCAGTCCAGTTTTCATAAACCTGAGCTACTGCTCTGAAATCTGCCGGTTGTTCCAGCACGATCATTTTTTCCACCATATCTGCCATTTCCCTGTAAACGACTTCGTCAGCCACGGGTACAGCGACTATTATTTCTCCGGCATTCTGCTTTTTGCACATCCTGATGGAAACATACATCGTTGAACCCATTGCGATACCGTCATCGATTAAGATGACGGTTCTGTTTGAAATGGAAGGCAGCGGTTTACTGTCACGCAAAATTGCAATTCTATCTTTGATCACTTCCTTTTGTTCCGCAACAATCTGTTCGATTTGATCTTTCGGAAGCCAGTTTTCGGCTCCTTCGAAAATGAACAGATTTCCGTCTTCAGCAATCGCTCCGAATCCGGCTTCGGGATTGTTCGGAAGCGGGAGCTTGCGCGAAATCAAAATAGAAAATTCAGCGCCCAGATGTCGAGCCACCTCGTAACCGGGTTCGACCCCGCCTCGCGGGATTGCCAGCACAAGCGGATCATCATCCTTGTAATCCTCGCATGCAAATGCTAACTTCTCCCCCGCATCTTTTCGATCTTTAAACATGTCAATAATCCGGTTGAACATTTTCAAAGAAACATATTCGACCCCATTTCATTAAGCAACAGTAATATCTTTATCAAG
>WJJN01000773.1 GCA_014729735.1 Candidatus Zhuqueibacterota bacterium | reverse complement strand
TTTTGAAGAAGGTATAGTTTTTAAATCTTCCGGTAACAATGAAAATCCGATTGTAATAAGTAGCTATGGCGAGGGCTCCCTTCCTTCTTTCAGTAATCAGAATCAAAATGATTTGAATGGAAATGTCTTCCAGATCAGTGGCAGCCATATTGTAATCGATGGATTGTCATTTTCAAAGTGTGCGGATGCTAATTCTAAAAATGGTAAATCAGTTTTAGAAATTGGAGCCATTTTTACACAAACCGGCGCTGATCATATTACAATTAAAAACTGTCAATTCACTGATTGCCCTATCGGTGTGAATATTACCGGACAACACAGTTTAATTACCAACAATACATTTCAAGATTGCAATCGCTTTTTATCAGCGCCCAATTGGGGACCTCTGGGAATAGTAATAGGGAATGCTTATAATGAAATTTCGTATAACACCTGCTCAAATTACGTGAATATTGGCGGGAGCTTTGGAGCGGACGGCGGCTTCATTGAATTAGATGACCGATACTTTGGCACTAAAATTCATGACGTCAAAATCCATCATAATAAATCCTTTGATAATATGGGATTTCTTGAAATAGAAACTAATGTTGAAGGTGACAATATTGATGTTTATTATAATTTGAGCGATGACTATCAGCAATTTATTTTCTATTGGGGAGGAGATAATTCCAAAATAGAAAACAATACGGTTGTCCGTACAAAACCTTCGCTCAATGGAGCGGTCAATACAGTATTTACTATGAGAAATGGAAATTTCACTTTAAGAAACAATATCTTTGTTGTAGCCAACGGAGTGCAGACTCTGGTAACCGCACCTTACGAAACCGGAAATTACGATCAGGTAATACATGAACACAATCTCTATTACTGCAGCGACGGAAGTACTGATGATCCTTGTGGGAAGCCGCTTGGAGCAGGAGAGATAATTGCAGATCCGCTCTTTACAGACATTAGCGCTGGTGATTATCATTTAAGAGCGGGGAGCCCCGCTATTGATAGCGGTTTGATTTTAGGTTACGGTTTGGATTTGGATAAATTACCTCTCGAAAATAACCAAATCCCTGATATGGGTGCATACGAAGGAAAAAAATAATCAAGTACAGAAGCAATTAATTAAATTATTATGAGTGTATTGTTATGCACAGGAATATTACAATCAGGTTAATCGCTGTCGCTCTTTGCATAAGTTTTTTCTATCTAAAAGGTTATGCGCAGGGAGACAATAGCCCTGATCCATTGGTTAATCTTGCTCTTATTAATGATGCAATAATCACCGGTTCTGTGCCAAACGATCAGGCGCGGGGAATACCCGAGGATATTCTTTGGAATCCTGCAACAAACGATTGGGCAACCTCATCAACGTACCACGAATATGGTTTGGCGTATAATTCGACAGCGTATAAAACAAAAGAAGATCCGTTGTGGTGGCAGGTGGTGTGGCAAACTGCAAAGAATATCAATTATATAACTTGCACCGGAAGTTATCCGAATCAACCACAGCCAACCACCGGCTGGGCAGTTCAAATTATGGTTAATGAAGAATGGCAGGACCTTGCAAAAGCCCATAATGGCTGGAATGCAGATACGCTAAGAGGCACAGGCGCCGGGATTCCAACACAAACGAATTGGCTCTGGGACGGACAATTAGTTTGGAAAGGATTAAAACCAGTCGTTACCAAAGGAATTAGATTTACTGCCTATGCCAATACGGATAGCTTGTCCGATGGTCGGGAGAACTTTGCGGACAGTCTCTGGAGTTTTGCCTGGACAGGAAGAGATTTAGGAGCCGGTACGCCTAAGTCGGTTCTGATTCAGTATCTGGACTTTTCCGGTGCAGAAGCGGATAATGAACTTGATCCGATGATAAATCTGGCTCTTTTGCATGAAGCGGTGGTCAGTGCTGATTTTCAGGAGTGGGATTTTACAAATGAACGCGGTCAGCCAGCCGATATCCTCTATGATCCGGTCAAGGATGATTATCACAACAAGAATAATTCCTGGGGTGAATTTGGGTATCCCTATGGTTATTTTGTTGGCTATCCTCAGGGTCCGGATAGTGGCTTTATGTATATGGTTGAATGGCCAGTCCCTAAGAAAATTAATTATATTAGCTGGGGCGGTTGTTATGCTGGTACACCACAGCCAGATACCCCGTGGGCGCTTCAGTACTTAGATTGCGAAGTATGGAAAACATTAATAAATGGCATCGGAGGTAGTTTTATTGAAGGAGACACCAATTGGCCGTATACGCCTGGAGTCGACGCGGATGCTCAATCGATTTGGATGACCGAAGATCCGATTACAACAAAGAGTATACGGCTATGTGCCTGGTCTGACGGATTTACACCTTTATATAGTTTTATCATCCGATGCCGCGGTGGAGCGTGCATAAATGTTGATGATAGCGAAAATCCATTTAAAGCGGTTCTGGTTCGGTATGCAGAGATTAACGATCCCACAGCTATTGGGTCCCATGATTTGGTGCAGCCGGTTGAGTTTGCACTGTATCAAAATTATCCGAATCCGTTTAATCCGAAAACGACGATTCAATTTACCCTGCCGAAAAAATGCCATGTTACTTTAAAAGTGTTCGATATTTTGGGAAGGTGCGTATCGACGATTATTGATGAGCAAATAAATACAGGTCATCATGAAGTTCAGTTTAACGCAGCCGGCATGGTCTCAGGAATCTATTTTTATCAAATACAGATGGGTGAATATCGTAAAACAAAGAAGATGTTACTGAGCAAATAGTGCTGAAGGTCTGAATTTACTTATCAACATAACATAAGAGGTTTGTTTTGAAAACAGAAAAAATCATTTTTCTTATCATTACTTTAATGGCATTTCTATTATGCCTGACATGTGATGACAGCGAGTCGAAATTCAAATCCATCATCGGGCTGGATGTCGAAGTGGTGGGTGTGCCGGTAATTTTTGAAACGGACATGACCCTGGATGTCGATGATGTGGG
>WJJN01000772.1 GCA_014729735.1 Candidatus Zhuqueibacterota bacterium | reverse complement strand
GTGACCATTCTCATGTTCAACTGCGCATCCCGGACATCTAGCACGGTTTTCATGTACTGCCACACGTCCCGTTCCTTCGCACTATCGAATAAATTCGTCCATGGCGATTCGATTGCCGGATAGACCATTTCTGCAAAATTATCCGCCCGACCTTCGAGGATCAGGTATTCGAGCAGGCTGAAATTAACAGTCTCGAATTTACGCGAAATCCATACGCTGTGATGATATTCATGCGCAACGACTTTTCTGAGCTGGTTTTCCCAATTCGGCGAAAAGGGATCGATTGTGATGAAGATTTTTCCTGCACCGAAAGTATGTGCAATGATCCCGGTCCTTAAATTTTCCGGCATATATTTTTTATACACCGGATCAATGGCTTGCACATACACCGTTGTATTCGGACCCGGCAGCACATCCGATGCTTTAAGAAGGGCATTTTTAACGATCTCTTCCGCGCCGGATCTGGCAAGAGCTTCGACCTCTTTGCCAAAGCCTTCCAGATCTGCAATCGGGTGTTTCAGTGAATTTGCCAGAAACGAACATTCGCCGGTCGAGGCAAAATCATTCCAGAGAGGATTGAAAACATGCTTTTTATAGAGCCGGTCAATCTGATGTCTGTTCTGCCGCGCTTTTTCGATGTACATTGGCATGTGCTGATAGAACGAAACTATTGTAAATTGCTGTGTTGCATTTGAAAAAGTAACGGTCGGAAATTGAAGCTTAGCGTTGTCGGAATCGCATGTGGCAAGACACAAAAAAATTATCAAAAACGAAAACAGGTTTCTCATGACTTCTGCTCCTTTTAAAATGATCGCCAATACCAGTTGCCAAGGGCAATGCTGTAATTCATTGCCTTGCTTGCTTTTATGGAAAGAACATCCAACGCCCATACCTAAAAACTGTGGAAAATGCAGCAGAGTCTGAACCCGCACGATAAGACCAATGCTCCAGGGAGAGTTGATTGTGCCGCGCTCGCTTTCAGTGTAATATCTCCATTTGGAAAATCACAGACCCGCACTGACCGAGGAATCCATCCATTTTGTATTCACGGTATAACCATAAGTACTCCAGTACATTTTCGTCTCCCAGCACTCTGTGACTGATAAATCAACGCCAGCGGAATTAACTGAATTCGATTTTCGAAGATTGAATCATGCCCGAATCTCACTTAATCCCAACAATGGTCCGTCACAGTACGTTTCCCCGGGAAAATTTTGCTTGAAATAATGGTAATAATCCCAGAGTAACTTTTCGGAAGCAGGATTGTCGAAGAATACCAATAACATACAAAGCTGGCTGACATTATAGGCATCACGCTGGTGATGTTTAATTATTTCGGTTCAATTTCAATATCACAAATTAAAACTGCTACCCTGTTCTAAAACCGCAGATAACGCTGATTTCGCAGATACAACATCTGTATGCTTATTTCCCTTTCGCAGACTGCGGAACCCGATTTTGAGACTGGCGGCTGACCATCCAGCCGGGATATTCCTGCGGCAGAGCACTGACGTCGTCCAGGCGAGCCAGTTCATCGGCAGATAGCATGACCTCTGGTGCACCAAGATTATCTGCCAGTTGCTCTTCGTTTTTTGCGCCGATGATAACGCTGGTCACCACCGGCTGGTACAGCAGCCAGCTCAGTGCAATTTGAGCGACGGACACATCGTGATCGGCAGCAATCTCTCGCATCACATCCACCACGTTGAATGCCCGTTCTCTATTCACAGGCGGGAAATCGAAATCAGATCGGCGGGCGTCTTCGGGACCTTCTCCTTCGCGGTGAAATTTACCCGATAGCAGACCACCTGCCAGCGGACTCCAAACCAGCAAGCCGAGTTGCTGATCCTGCAACAGCGGCACTACTTCCCGTTCCAGGTCACGCCCGGCGATGGTATAGTAGGCTTGCAGTGTTTCGAAGCGATGGAGATTGTTCACATCGGAAATCCAGAGCGATTTCATCAACTGCCACGCTGCCAGATTTGAGCAGCCAATGTAACGTACTTTGCCGGACCGCACCAGATCGTCCAGCGCCCGCAGGGTTTCCTCTAGCGGGGTGAGCGGATCAAAACCGTGTATCTGATACAGATCGATGTAATCAGTGCCCAATCGCTTCAAGCTATCCTCGACCGCCCGCATAATATGAACGCGGGACAGACCAGCCTCATTGGCGCCGGGTCCCATTCGACCGTGTACTTTCGTTGCGACCACTACATCCTGGCGCCGTTTGCCCAACGCCTTTCCCAACATTTTTTCAGATTCGCCTTCGGAATATACGTTCGCTGTATCGAAAAAATTGATACCTGCATCCAGCGCTTTGGCTACAAGATTATTGGCAACTTCCTGAGGTTGTTGACCGATTGATTTCCAAAATCCTTTCCCGGCAAAAGTCATCGTACCGAAGCACAATTCCGATACGAGCAATCCGGTTCGACCAAGTCTTTTATATTTCATTATAATCTCTCCTTTTCAAAATGTAAATACTTTTTTCCCGTCGATATTCCAATTCGTGATTTTATCTTTCTATTTCAATATCATATTTGTCCAAAAGTTTTGCAATTCCTATAATTGAAAACTTCGCCTTTTTAATTCGGTTCCTTTCAGGGTCAATCGAATAATTAAAGGAAGTCCGTAAGTCCGCTTTATCAAGCATGGTATTGTCGATAACTGCCTGCGCCAGATCGCAATTATCAAACGTCGAGCCTGTCAGATAACATTCGATAAAATCTGTTTCCTGCAACTGCGAGTTCTTGAAAGTCGTACATTTCATTTTCGTTTTATAAAATGATGAGTGCTTCAAATCGCAATTCTCGAAACCAAATGCCAGCCCGAACTCGTTGCAGTCTTCAAAATGCAGTCCCAGCATTTTACAGTCCTTGAAATTTACATCCCGGAAAGCCGTGTTAGTCAGCATGATCAGCCTCATATTACAGCGAACAAATTCGCACTCTGAAAATCTGAAATTGGAAAGGTCGGCGCTGCTAAAATCGCAATCGATGAATTTGCAATTTTCATATTCACCCAATGCCATCGAATTTTTATTTGAATCTACTTTTTCGAATGATTTTCCTGCTATATATACTGGCTCCATTTGGTCGCCTTTATTTTATATCTGCTGAATATTAACTCGTTTTTTTAT
>WJJN01000771.1 GCA_014729735.1 Candidatus Zhuqueibacterota bacterium | reverse complement strand
GATCATATTCGAGGCAGATACTCGCGCCGGTCGTTGGTTCGATATCCTGCTGATTCTGTTCATCGTTTTAAGCGTATTTGTGGTAATGCTGGATAGTGTGTCTCTTGTGCGCGAAAAATACGGCTCATTGCTATATATTTTGGAATGGGTATTTACGATCCTGTTTTCCATCGAATATGTGCTGCGACTCATCAGCGTGGGCAGCCCGCTGAACTATGCCACAAGCTTTTTCGGAGTAATCGATCTGCTGGCAATCGTGCCAACCTATCTAAGCGCGCTGCTTCCCGGCAGCCAATATTTTCTGGTGATCCGTATTCTGCGGGTGCTGCGGATTTTCCGAGTGCTCAAACTCGTTCAATATCTGCGGGAAGCCCGGCTTCTGATTCAGGCGCTGAACGCTTCCCGGCGCAAAATTACTGTCTTCATTTTCACGGTATTGACACTGGTGGTCGTGCTTGGCTCACTGATGTACGTCATTGAAGGGGAGGAGCACGGTTTCACCAGCATTCCCCGCAGCATCTACTGGTCTATCGTTACGCTGACCACCGTTGGCTACGGCGACATTTCTCCAAAAACCAGTTCCGGACAGGCGCTCGCTGCAATCATCATGATACTGGGGTACAGTATCATCGCTGTTCCCACGGGCATTGTTTCCGTGGAAATGGCGCAGTTATCGGCAAAATCGAATATGACTTCGGCATGCCCTGACTGCTACAAAAAGGGACATGATCATGACGCCAGTTACTGTAAATATTGTGGTTCGAATTTAAAATCAGAAAATGGGAAAAAATATGACAAAGAGTGATCAAGCAGGAGAATTATTTGCAAAAGGATTCAGTTGTTCTCAGGTGGTTTTTTCGACATTTGCACCGGAGCTTGGGCTGGATTTCGAAACAGCGATGAAAGTGTCCTGCGGATTTGGCGGCGGCATGGCGCAGACCGCAGCGACATGCGGCGTTGTCACCGGAGCAATCATGGTGATCGGACTTAAATATGGCAGAGTAGGGAAATATGATTTCAGTGCAAAAGCCCGCACGTATCAAAAGGTGCACGAATTCATGGACAAATTCACGCAACGCAATCAATCGCTGCTCTGCCGGGATTTATTAGGTGATGATATGAGCACCGCAGAAGGCAAAGACCGTCTCCACGAGCGCGGAATTATTCGCGAGGTATGCCCCGGCTTTGTCCGCGATGGGGTGGAGATATTGGAAGAAATTTTGGATTGAGGTCATAATTTGCCACTGAACGGTTGTATCAAAAGTAAACTGTCGTGTCATTCCGGCTGGAGCAAAGCGGAATGCCGGAATCTCGTAAGTTACATTTAATCAGGAGATTCCTGCATTCGCAGGAATGACATTCCAAAATGACTTTTGATACAGCCTTTTCAGTTCAGGAACAAGTAATTTTTTAACCCTTCAGCGGTTTGCCCAAATTAGAAAAACCGCTGAAGCGGTTATCGTTTTAGTGGGAGTTTTAAAAACACCACAATGAATTGTGGTGCTCGTTCAACACGTGCGACGCACCTGTGAAGTGCGTCACACGTGCCGCCCAATACATGCTGATACAAAAAAAATCCCGAAGCGTTAGGAGAGCCGCTCCGGGATTTGACTGCTGAGATAAGGATATATGGTTATTTGAGGAAAACAGCTTTCATCGATCGACTCGTTCCACTATATTTAATGCGGAACAAATACACACCGGAATGAACAGTCATGCCTCGCTGATCCCTGCCATCCCAGCTTACCTGATGCATTCCGGGCGACTGGTTTTCGAATATGTAGCTTCTGACTTCCTGTCCCAGCGAATTGTAAACCCTCATTTCTGCCGTGCCGCCGGACATATCCGCCGGGATGTAGTAATTGATGTTGGTGCTGTTGTTGAATGGATTCGGGTAATTCTGATATAATTGAAAATGCTTCGGCTCCGGAGCTTTTGTCTCGTTTTGGGTAACTCTCGTCGATGTAGATTTATCGTATTTGAAAATGCCTTCTTCTGTTCCCAGAAACAGCACATTGGGATCGAAACGTCCGGAAGCCAGACAGGTAATTTTCAGATTGATTGTATTGTCTGTAATATCATCCCATGTTTTGCCGCCATTTCGGGACTCAAATACGCCCCTGTCATAAATTCCGAGATAGAAATGCGGCGCTGCAGTTTGACTGAGATCACTACTGGCTGAAATCAGAGTTGCAATATTTGTAAAATAGCTCACGACTTCCCAGGAATTTGTGTCCGAATAGCGCCTGTAAATACCGTCACTTTTGCTGCGACCGCGGGTGGCGATGTATACAACTTTCTGCCGATAGCCTGTGTGTGTGATAATTGACACGACATTGAAATCGGGGAATTCCCGTTTCCAGGTCGTGCCGGAATCTTTGCTGACAAACAATCCATCGGACGTTCCAACCATGATCGTCTTAAATTCCCGGTCGACATAAAAGCAATTGATGCGAATGGACTCATTTCCGTCCGGGGTCAAATCGAATTCAAACCAGGTGGAATCTTTAAGCATGTAAAAGCTGTCCAGATTATAAAACGGATTGTACGAAGCTGCGAACGTGTTGAACGCATTCACCGACGGTGCT
>WJJN01000150.1 GCA_014729735.1 Candidatus Zhuqueibacterota bacterium | reverse complement strand
GAAGCTGCAGATAAAATATTCGAACATCTGAAGTCCGGGATCGATTCCGAGGCAAAAGGAGTAGCAATTTACGCGCGTGGTGGGAATGATCCGTTCTTTCTTGCGCTACAATTCCGTGTTCCGGTAGAAAATTCGATTCTGTTCGAATCCACACCGGTAATTTATCCGCTGATTCAGTTGAAGGATACGTACCACAGTTTTGTGGTGGTAATTTCCACAGAGGAAAGAGTCCGAATATTAGGTGTAAATTTGGGCGAGATTACGGAATCCATCTGGACGGAGCGCCCGGAGCTACGGAAGCGCGTTGGCAGAGAATGGACGAAGGAGCACTATCAAAATCATCGCGAGCATCGCCGGGATAAATTCATTAAAGAAAAAGTGAAAGTCATCGATCAATTAATGGCAAACAACGGCTATTCGCATCTGATTCTGGCGGGAAATGCAACGACAACTGCGCGATTAAAGAATGCTCTGCCAAAACATCTCCAGGAAAAATTGATCGATTCTATCACTATAGATGAAAAGGCGAAGACCGAAAATGTGATCGAATCGACGCTGGCATCTTTTATCGAACAGGAGCAGAAAGAATCTCTCGAAGCTGTCGAAATGCTGAAACGGGAAATCAACACCAATTGCCTCGCTGTTGTGGGTGCGGAGGACACATTAAAAGCTCTCGAAGCCGGACAAGTGGATATGCTGCTCATCGATCAGGATTATAAAGATGATGCTTCGAAAGAAGAAATGATAAAAATGGCGGTAAACACCGGGACTAAAATCGAGTTCGTCACTGACAATGAAACTCTTCGTCAAATCGGGGGTGTCGGTTGTTTGTTGCGATATCGCATTCCGGGACAGTACGAAAGTGAGCAGCTTTGCTGGGGTGGATTAGAGTAAGTTTCTTTCTTGCGTATACTAAACGGTAGCTACAATCCTTGCGAAGGTTTCAAACCTTCGCAAGGGTGAAAATTAAATAATCCCCGAAACCAGCCGGTAATCCCCAAATCCCATTTCATCCACGAATATGAATCGTTTACGAAGTTGGTCATAGTACCAGACTTCGTACGTCGAAAAACTGTATTGAGAGGGATTGCCGCGGTCGATGCTGTCCGGAGGACCGTAGATGATGAACACATGTCCCCGGTCCGAACGCCAGCCGGATTGTTTCTGAATGCCAAACCGCTGATTTGCGATCTGAACCCTGCGATAGTATTCCTCTTTAATGGGATTATCAGGTGTTTCAGGGGTCGGGTCGCGTTTTTTCCAAAATGTATCAAACAGGCGCTGCTGTTCTTCTCCTTCTGCCTTCCTTAGAGCGTCCCATTCATCGCCCTCGGCGACATAGCGCAACTGGTTAATCATATCATCGACTGAATCGCTGGCATATTCCTGATCCGTACCTTCGAATTGAATAAATCGTACTCTTTTTCTTATTTCCGAGGATTCGTCCCCGCTGGAAACGCGGATCATCAATATATTATTTCCCAGTTTTAAATTATCTTTATTCAGATTCATCACGACTTTTGTGACATCTCCGGTTCGAAATAATGAGTCCGATACCTCCAGTTTCCTGGTGTTCCCATCCTGCGTGAAAAAAACATCGATTCCCATTCTCTCCACGCTGAGTGGACTGGATATTTCTGCATAAAGATACAACTCGTTTTTAATCGGAATACGCCTCGGCGGTACTACATTATCCACCGACACATTTTCCAGATCACTCGAATTGAGTAGTAATAAATCGCTTAGTACAATATTACCGCTCTCAAAGTCCTTAATTTCCTTTTTGATTGTATGAATGCGATCGCGACCGGTGTTTTTATCCAAAATGCGTAAATTGAAAATATATTTCCCGGGAGCAAGTTCAGCCTCGAATTGGTGCCCGCGCTGATTCGACGGATCGATTGTCGCCGGGTATTCTTGTTCTGTGACGATGTTATGCCTGTCCCGGGTCAATATTGCCGGTTTGTTTTCTGGTGCAATATCGACATTTATCTGATAATGCGCCGAATATATCAAATCATTTTTTATGAACTGCAGATGAGTATTTCTTACCCATACATATACATTAGTTAATGTCTTGCCTTCCGTATCCAACGGTCTTGTGATAATATCATAATCGAACGGTTTCAAATGTTTGATGTCAGGTTGCGCAGATACAGAACCCGATAAAACAATCGTTAGCAAGATAAACATTAATTTATGAATTTTGTACATGACATCCTCTCTATTATAACTCTTTCTTTTAACAGCATACAGCAATAATTCAATCCCGATTGTTTAGAAATCAATACCTATTGAGTAGTAAATTCTCGGCTTGCTGACATCATCAAAATCGGTCTTATAAGCAATATCGATTTTTAATAGAAACATATAAAGGTTTATCCTGAATCCGTACCCGAAACCTGTTGTTATGTCACGAACATAACGGTCGCCGTCCGCTTTTGTCGCTGAAAATCTCCACGACTTATCGTCGACCCAGGCAGAACCTGCATCCAGAAAACCGATCCCTTCAATCCGCTGAAAGCCCAACGGTAGCGGGAATCTTGTAATCAGATATTGAATAAACGGGAATCGAAATTCCATGTTCATCAAAACAGCCCGCGTTCCGATCATTTCATAATAATTCGCACCGCGCAAGGGCGTCAGCAAATTAGAAAGAAAATAATCTTCGATTGAGAACGCATCGATCCTGTCATCGAACCTGTAATTCAGCCAGTTATTAACGCCGCCGATTAAAAAGAGCGTTGGATTTTTACCAAAGCTGGCGCCACCGGCAAATCGCAGCGCCACGGAATAATCTTTCACAATCGTGAAGTACTGTCGAAAATCAAAGCTCGCGGTCAGGAATTCTTTCCCGGAATCTCCTAGTTTCGGACTACCGGTAACGCCGATATAATTTCGGCGACCGCGCGCAGGTCCCGTGTATCCCCACAACGAATTATCTGTCGTATATGAAAGCGATGGCATAAACAGAGAAAAACTCTGCCGCGGTATTTGGATAAAGCTGATATTTTCTTCTGCGATATTAATGAACTGCATACCCAGATTCATTCGCCGAAATCTTGAAAATGGGTATGAAGTCTGAAGCCCGACACCACGATTTACAAATCGGGCTGTTCCAAAAGTGGTCGCAAAAAAGTTTACAAATTGATAAGCAGATGCTCCCCAGTTAATGCGGTTCTTCAAATTCTGGTATCCCAGCAGCAAATCGCTGTCCGCAAAACTGCGGATAATATTCGCTCCGATTTGTATCTGATGATTACCCAGCACATCACTTAAATAAATCTGCGTGAGCCCGTTCACTCCCCAAAAAGGATCGTAGCCGGCATTCAATCCTGCTTGATCGATGCTGAATTTTACACGGTAATCATGATCTACAAATTCTCCCTCTTCATTCTTATACTCATCTTCCTGCAATTTTACGGGATGATCTGTTTCATCACGGGCATCGATAACTCCTCTTCGAAAATCACGGTCAAAAACATAGCGAGAATAATCCTGCTGGCTTTTGACTATATTTTTAACCTCATTCAGTTCTTCAGTATCGTAATCATCCTCCGGAAGTGCGGCAATTTTTCTCAGTTCCTTAACGTATGCAGTGGGTTCCGGATTCGCTGCGACATACACCGAGCTAAACGGGTCGGGCCAAAAATAAATGTCATAACCGCCATTGGAAAATGCAGTAAATGCGAGTCGATCACTTTGCACGCCCCAACTCAACTCTGCACAACCAGTAAGCAAATTCGTCAATACACTTGATATTCCTGTTTGCAAATCCAGTACATAAATGTTTGCGATACCGGATTCATCGGAAACATATAGCAACTGATTCGGATCGTTCGTCCACTGTGGTGAAGTCTCATTTAGAAAACTGTCGGTCATTCGTCGCAATCCAGTACCGTCACTATTGAGGAGATATATATCAGTTGTATGATAATTATATTCCTCAATATTAATGTCAGAAATATACTCGTTCAACTCTACAAAATCTTTTCGATCAGATTCAAAAGCCAGCATTGCGCCATCCGGTGACCATGCCGGATCAGAATCGCTGAATATGTCATCTGTCAATTTTCTGAGATTCTCAGAATCCACATCATAGACATAGATATCGGAGCGAAAATTTTTCATCCCCACGAATGCGATTTCATTTGAAACCGGAGACCACGCCGGCGCCGCTATAGCGTCGATATCGAATTTAAATGTGTGGACAATTTCTTTATTATTTACATCGAGAATATTCAATGCATCCCGCCGACCGGAACGAGCGGCAAATGCTATGTGCTTGCCATCCGGCGACCAACTCATTCCGGGCTGGAGCCAGTTGAGTTCTTCGAGATCAGCTCTTCTTTGACCGGAAACTAATTTTTCCATTTCTTCGGGATCGATAGCAGATACTACATAAATATCAAAATAACCTGATTTGTCCGATAGAAAAGCAACCCGATCTCCTGAAGGCGATACTGCAGGACTGTTGTTCACAAAATTACGCCATTCGGTATGATCCGTCAAAGCTTCGGCATAATCCGAAGGTTCTTTGCGGTCGGCAATTTCAGGCCAATACAACGTCCGCATGTATCGCTGCCATTTTTTGTTCGATTCCTCCAATGTCTCGTTGATCGTGGATTGCCAGGCTTTCTCAAAACTGCGTGTTGTGCGCATGCGCTGCAACAGTTCGCTTATTTTGGGACGACCGTAGGTTTCTTCCACATATTTTAGCACTGCCTGTCCGCCCTTGTATGCAAGAAATGCCCGCAAATAAGGAATTGGTGGTAGATATCCGCGTACGGTGGCATCACGGACAAACATATCCGAATCGGTATCCCAGCCGATAGATGTATATTCAGCAAGTCCTTCGATAAACCAGAGCGGCGGTGACATACGCGAAATTCCGCCAATAATCGAACCCGGACCGGCACCGTACAAAAATTGCAGCATCACGGCGTGGGTTAATTCATGATGAATCACATGGCGAAATTGTTCGTAGCTGCCTTCGAACGGCAGCACGACACGATTTTTCAAAAATTCTGTGAAGCCACCCACGGATTCAGAGACAACACTCGGTGAGGTATTTGTTTCGCTGAAATCATTGTGCGAACGATAGATGATCACCGGTATGCGATCCGTCAATTTATAATTGAATAATTCATTTAACGATGTGAAAGATGACTCAGAAACTGCCGCGGCAAATTCGGCTAATTTTCTGCCACCCTGATAGTAATAAAAATCGAAATGTTCCGATTGTATAAATTTCCAGTCTTTGTCTCCGTACTGAACTTTATTCCTTCCAAATTGCTGTCCCCACACTCCTTCGACACCAATCAGAAAGATCAGTAATAATAACAAAACTCCCTTCATTCTATTCATTTTTATCACCTGGTTTTTCCAAAATAATTTAATTATTACATAAAGTAAACTAAGGTTATTTTCATTAAGTTTCCAATTTTGTACTGGAGAATTATATTATTCAAAAATTTATGTCGATAACAGCAGCCCTCCGGCAATACCGAGACTAAAAAACAGAGCGAAAAGCAAATGGATTTGAACATTGATTCCGGCTGCCTTTTTCAGCTCATCGGGTTGATCATGATGATTGAGAACTATTCTCGCTGCCTTGGGGAAAAGAAAAACATAGGGAATGAGAACGAGAAGCAGAAACCAGCCTCGCGGCATCATCATCATGGCAAGAACCATTATATCTATCACCAAAATACTTTGCACGGCAATGTATAGCAGTGCAGTAAATTTTGTTCCAAACCGTACTGCAACACCCCATTTGCCTGCTTGTTTATCCGCATCAAAATCGATCAACTGACCGATCAGCAGAATCGATAGCGTACTGATACCTGTCGCAGGCATCACGGCAATGATGTGTGGATGGAATCCCACATTCTGGCTAACAGCGGCGACCAGTATTGCCATCGGACCGAAAGCAAACCACACCGAAATTTCTCCCCACCCGCGATAAGCGAGCTTTATAGGGGCAGCGGTGTAAAATTTACTAAAAAATGCGGACAAAATATAAAGGCTCCATAAATGGAGCCAAAGTGATCGGTCGATAACGAATGTTAGAATAACTGTTGCAAAGAACGCAACAACAAGCCCGGTGCGCGCAAGCCTGTACATTTGCGGCATTAATTCCGGGAAATTTAACAATATCCCGGAGCCGCCGCTAAACTCGTTTCGGTGGACATTCACTTTATCGGTTCCCTGAATTGTATCGTAAATATCATTGTACACATTTGTCGCAACATGCAGTCCGATGCCCATTATCAAAACGAAAATAAATCCCGGCAGATTGAACGAACCCGAGACTGCTACAGCGAGCAGCGTTCCGCCAATTAACGGCGATAGAATTGAAGATAAAAAAGGCGCCCGCATCATCTGAAAAATAGTCGGTTTAATTCGTTTCATAATTTCCGTCCTTTTCCATTACGGAAAGTTGTTGTTTTTTTCCGGTTTCCTGTTTAATATAGCACTCTCGGAAAGTAAATGCAACAAAATTAATACAATAATACTGTTTATATTTTTTCTGTCAAAATCCAATAATTAAATTTTATATATGATGATAAAGATTCAATATTTTGTTAATAACAATTCGAACAAATTTTGCTTGCGTTTTATCTCTATTTTTACTATTTTTACTCATGAATTTTAACTTCCGTATAAAGTATAAATGATTTCCAAAAGCAGTTGTCTGTTTCTGTCTCTATTGCTTTTTTGTTCGATATTCCTTCTTTTTTTTTCTCATCAGCCGTTGGCACAATCCGGTTCTCTTCCTTATGATAATCATCAATGGAAACACTTCATATCAATGTTTGGTCACGCTATTCTAACGGATCAGTACCGGGAGAATACTGTCTGGGTTGCCAGCGAAGGCGGATTGATACGTTACACTGGAATCGATCATCTGAATTTTTGGGACAGCTACACATCAGAAGAGGGATTATCTCATAGCTCCTGCTACTGCCTTGCCGCCGATGCCCATGCAATCTGGCTTGGCAGGAGATATGGTGCTGCCAGGTTTGACATCCTGAGTCGACAGTTCACTCCATTTCTTCTCAATGAAGCAGAACGCAATTCATCTTACATATTAACAATCTCTCCGCAAGTATCGAAAATATGGATCGGAACGGATAATGGATTAGTGCTCGTGGATAAGTCATCTCTAAAAGTAACACATAAATACAGCACTGAAAACGGACTCTGTGGAAACAGCATTTGTTCCATCTTAGACGATCACAATTACCTCTGGCTGATTTCCCGGCAAACCGGTGTATCTTCGGAAAGTTCGCCATCTGTGAATGGTCTGACGCGAATTCATAAATATAGTCATGATATTCAGTGCTTTGGTGCCCCGGATTCGCTGAACTTCGGGACTTTCAATTCAGCGCGCATTATAAATAACCGAATCTGGATCGGCAGCAGCAACGGATTGTACACATTTCATAAATATCGCCATGTTTACCAGAGCATAGCAGATTCGGTTATTGCCAACTGCCACTCCCTTTGTGCGGACAGTGATTTTGTTTATTGCATCACGACTGCCGGCAGATTGTATCGCATCGAAAATCAGCAGAATACGATAACCGATTCGCTGACGATACCATACGACTGGTGGAGTGCAGAAATTACTTGTGACTCCAAAAATCTTTATATCGTGCGCCGAAACCGGTTTTTCAAAATTCCGAAGAATGATTTTATTCTGCAGGAAATCAGCACGCCCTTTTTGCCGAGTACATATAGCCGCGGCATCAGCTCAGATGGTGAGAATACTTATGTCGGATCAGCCGACTATCTCGCTGTTCTAAATGGTCAAAATCGTTATTTCTCCTCAAAATACAAAATGCCCGGCGAGGTCCGCCAAACAATCATCGATGATCGAATGTTATGGATCAGCACGAATCGCGAACTCCGCTGTTATCAACGAAATAAAATGCTCTTTAGACGCTCTTTTCAACCGACAAATCCCACCATCTACTTAACCGGAATCGATCAGGATTATGCATGGATCGCCACGCATGATGGAGTATATCGATACGATAAACGAAATGCCGATGCTATTTTAATTGATTTTTCTCGGTTCCTATTTGGGCAGGCAAAGCCCAAAATAAACTGTTTTCTTTCGGACAATCAATATCTCTGGTTTGCATTTACGATCACGGACAGTATTGGAGGCTTGCACACAGGAATTATCAAAATGGATCGACACACAACTGAAATATTGAATCTCATCAAATTTCCGATTAACGATTATACACATGAAATTTCGGGGCTCATAAATGAGGACGAATATCTGTTGACCAGCGGGAAGTATATTTATCAAATTTCCAAAGAAACGCTTGGCATAGAAACGTTTATCGATCAAAAATCAGACAAGATGTTCCGGCACATGGGAGACCCATATTTGATTTGGGTTGTGACCCCCCAGGGTATAAAAGTTTACAATATTCTGACAAAAGAAAATATTTTATCCCTTGAATCGTTCCGGGATATCTATAAAGACGAGACTACGGACATTTTTATCAATGGTAATTATGCCTGGATTTGCACGCAATCCGGAATCAGTGCACTGAAACTGTCCACAGTCCAGTCCATTCACGATGACACGGAAGATCACACGTCACATTTAACGTTTTCGCTGCACCGGAACTTCCCAAATCCATTCAATCGCTCCACAACAATCGAGTTCGATCTTTATTCGTCGAATTTAGTGACGCTCGAAATATTCAATCTTATGGGGAATCGCGTGAAACGACTGCTCTCACAACAATTGCGTGCAAATAAATATTTCGTTCGCTGGGCGCCTGATAATATTTCCAGCGGCGTTTATTTCTACAGACTGAAATCGGGAAATGTATCTGAAACAAAAAAGCTTTTGTATGTCAAATAGTCGATATCATATTCAACTCGTGAAAGAAATGGATTTCAGTATTATTGATAAACTTGAGAGAGGGACTTGAATGAGTTATGTCCATGGCTATTCGGAACGCGAAACTCAGCGGCTAACTGAGCAGTCATTTATTCTGGAAAAATTATTGCACAGTGGAACAAACTATCCCGCAGGCAGCAAAGTGCTGGAAGCCGGTTGCGGAGTAGGTGCCCAGTCATATTTATTATCAAAAAGAAATTCGCATTCGCAGATCACTTCCATCGACATTTCTCACGAATCGCTGTCCAAAGCAAGCCGCTATCTGGATTCGCTCCAAATCGAAAATGTAAGATTTATCAGAGCAGATATAATGAATACTGGTTTTAATGATGCTGCCTTCGATCATGTCTTCGTCTGCTTTGTACTCGAGCATCTATCAAATCCGGTACTGGCATTGAAAGAATTGAAGCGCGTTCTCAAATCCGGCGGTTCGATTACAGTGATCGAAGGAGACCATGGCTCGTGCTTCTGGCATCCGGAAACCCGGGAATCCATTGATGCCTGGAATTCGCTGATAATTGCACAGCAAAAATTAGGGCACGATCCGCTCGTCGGGCGTAAGCTGCATCCGCTGTTGCAAGCGGCTGATTTTGAAATTCAATCCGTGGAACCGCGCTGGGTTTACAGCGACGCATCCAACCTGAAATTGGCTGATGGCGTATTGAACAAAATTATTGTTCCCATGGTTGCTTCTGCCAAGAAACAAGTTCTGAATTCCGCTATCATCAGCGAATCCACCTGGAACAAAGGCTTGAGCGATCTTGAGAAGACTGCCTGCCCACCGGAAGGTACATTTTTTTATACATGGTTTAAAGGGGTTGGAGTTAAACCATAATTTCCCATGTGTTAAGAGAAATTTTACTCTCAAGAAACCTTTCTTTAGGTGAAGCATTTAAT
>WJJN01000770.1 GCA_014729735.1 Candidatus Zhuqueibacterota bacterium | reverse complement strand
TCAATCATCCCCCTCAAAAACTCCACTTCCTCCATCCAATGCTGCAACATTTTCTGCTGTACTTTTTCAGGAAAATCGGAGCGTCGCTTCCAGTAATTCAGGAACAGAACACCGCCAGGCATGAAGCGACAGTAGCCCTGGTATGCTTTGTAAAGCTCTTCATCATCCTTGATGTTTGGTTGCGGACGAAGACCCAGTCGATAGAGCTGGTGATCGGATCGGTCGTTTTTATATTCGTCGTAGACCGGGCTGTCGTGCCGGATGCCGTAATCCGCGTATAGTTTCTTAATTTCTTCTTTAACGATCGCGATTTGCATCGGCGAGGCTTCTTCATATTCGGTATTTGCACCGTCCCGCACCTCGGTAATTCCATTGTTTACACAATAGGCAATTGTATGGACATGAAAACTCGCCTGACAGGCAAAGCATGTAAATTGCATCTGTAATGATCCATAACGAAATAGATTGCGAACGTAATGCCGGCGATAGATTTTCTCGAATGTTTCACTGACATTAATGAATCTGTGCGTGAATTTGCCGGGACATTTTTCATTTAACACGGAAAAACTCCTGCTGCTGTTTTCAATATCGATTTGACCGAATTGTTTGAATGTCAACAAATGGACATGATCGAATTGCTGTGCCATGCGATAGGAGGTCAGCGATGAATCCGAGCCTCCGGAGAATTGAATGCAGACTGACGACTGACTTTTATCCATTGGCATCCTCATTCGATTTTGAAAATCCGAGCACATTCTGCTTTATCGTAAACAGCAGCCACAGGATTTTCGCCCGAGTTTTCAACCGGAATAAAAGCAAAAATAATATCAGCGTCAGATTCGCATATTTAATGATGAAATTTTTCATGCGTCCAAATACCTCCGGTGCCAGAGCTCCAGCGTTAATAAGGCGATAATGGCTGGCGGTGCAGGATAAAAATAATCGCCTTTCCCTTTGATGAATGCTTCGATCATTCGAGTGATTGATTCACGGCGAAAATAGCCACGTGACAAAGTTTTCGAATCCAGCAGTACATCACGGATGAATTCCCCATTGTCGTGCAACAGCCACTTTTCAACCGGGATTCCGAAGCCGGACTTCTTTTTATATAATGTGTGCGAAGGAAATCGATTTTCGCAAACTTTTTTCAAAACATATTTGGTTGTCGTTTTATTTTTGCCGGATCGATGGATTTTGTATTTTCCCGGCAACCGGTTCACCAGCTCCGCAATGTGCAGATCCTGAAACGGCGACAGGGTTTCCAGATTATGTGCCATGCACATGCGATCCACTTTAATCATCAAATCGTCCGGTATGTAAAATTTGATATCAGCATACAGGTATTTATTAATCCCATCCTGATCCGCCGATTCCGCGAACCATGATTCAGGATATTGGTACGGCGAATTTTTGCGGTGCAAGTCCCAGAGATCATGGGTACATAGATATTTCTTAACAATGTCCGGAAAATAAGATCGCAGGTCATACGCCGCATGTACCGGTGAAACGGAGTCTCGATGTAGTTTGCGCTGCATTTTGGAGACCAGTGTCGGTAGTGGATCGTCTGTAAATAAACCTGAAATCGCCGCGGCTTGTTTTAGTAGCAGTTGTCTGAATGCATTACGATCCGCGAACGCATTTGTCAGCACTGCCTTTACATGATGTCCGCTGCCACCCATCGTCTGATCAGGTCCGTCGCCGGTTAGAATCAGATCGGTGAAAGATCGGGCTAGTTTCGCTGCAAAATATGTCGGATAGGAAGAAGTATCGGTAAACGGGCTATCCTGGTGGAACACAATCGTATCCAGCATATCATGGAACGACTCGGGCAATGCAATCAACTGATGGTGTTTGGCTCCCACATGCTGCGCCATTATCGTGGCATCACTTAATTCATTTCGCTCCTCCTCTTCGAAACCAATGCTGATCGCTTCGATGGGATGTTCCGAAAGTTCTGAAGCAAAGGAAATTAACGCGCTCGAATCGATCCCACCACTCAAAAAACAGAATACTTTTTTGCCGATCATCCTTTTACTTACCGCAGAGCGAATTCGCTCTTCAAGTTGCTGTACGGCTTTTTCAAAAGGGTAATCAGGATCGGCATGAACTCTGTGATCGTGATATGTTTTCACCGTCACTCCGGATTGCCCGTAAATGACCATCGAGCCGGGGGGCACCTGATAGATGTTCTTGAACATCGTATGCGGACAGGGCACATTGTTCAATGTCAAAAAATCACTGAGTGCCTGTTTATTGATCTCCTTTTCAACTCCGGCTGCCAGAACCCCTTTGATCTCTGATGCGAAAATAAATTCGCTTCCTTCATGGAAATAATGCAGCGGTTTGTGACCATACGGATCGCGGCAGAGAATAAGTTTTTTATTTTTTCGATCCCACACAACGCACGCAAATTCACCATCCAGATGACGGATGAAATCTTCTCCCCAGTGCTGATACGCCGCAGCTACTACACTCGTGCATTTCGTATCAGAAATCGGGATATTCTTATTTAGGAAATTATCATAGTGTGCCGGTGAATTTAAGACAATACCATCGACGAACGCCTGTATGTTCGTCTCATTTGATTTATTTTGGGATTCGCCATAATATATATCATTGTGGATGTTCACCATGCTGATCGCGATCGTCTCGCTGACGAAGTCGATTGGCGAACCATTATCCCGGTGCGCCTGAGATGTTCTCATTTTCCCGAGAATCTCCCGGAGTTGTGCTGAACGTTTTGGTGATTGTATCCCTGCGATAAGTCCCATATATAAATCCTTGTCTATAAATCCATTTCGCCTTCGAACAGGAACCAGTTGTTCTCAGCCATCAGCTCCCGGCGAATACTTGCCGGTATTCTCTTATTCAAAAACAACATGCATGTTCGTCTTGTTGGTCGTTTGAAAAAGAGCAATTTTTTTAATTTATCAGTGAATTCGGAATTGCCAAAGTAATTCAGGCAGATCGAGTGCATGCTCTGCTTTCTCATTTCGGACGAAAATTTCAGCAACAACGACAATAATGTTTTTTTATGATTCCGGCAAAATAAATCTAAAACTTCCGCCACCTTATTCTGCTTTTGGAATACAATATAACCGATTAAATTTTCCTTTTTGCGATCATATATACAGAAGAAACGATAATCATTCATCGAATAGCGCCATTTCAGATACTCGCCGTGTTTCACTCCGGTGATAGAATACCCGGTTTTCGCATCTTTCCATAAATCTTCCAAGCCGTCGCAAGAGACAGTTTCTTCGATGACAGTTTTCGGGAACAGCGCCAGTAACCGCAGTTTGTCATGAAGCAATAGCAATTTATCCGCGACAAAGGCGCAAACCCGGGCGAGCGGACGGAGCTTCAATGCAGGCAATAATTTGTTCTGTGTGCGCAATAGTTTCACCCAGGTCGAGGAATGCCCGATTTCCTCATATCCCGCTCGCTTAAAAATCCCCTGCGATGCTTTGCTGGGATAAGCAAAAATGCATTCGTATCCATTCAATCCCGATCGAGAAATCGTTTGTTGTAATTTCAGCGCCGGACCGAATACCCGGTGTTCGCGATTAATAGCAAAATCCGCCGCAATGCCGATGGTCATTTCTTTTCCGAAATAGTGAATGCGCCGCGGATAGATCGTCCCGCCGCCGACAACATTCTGCGTGCTATCATCGAGCGCAAGCCAGGTTTTCGTGCATTGAAGCGGCTGCTCTTCATAAAGCCAGTTGAAACGACCGTTAAAATTCCGCCTAATGTTCCGTGCCCATAATTCCTTAATCGCCTGTCGATGTATTCCGGGCTCCATTTTGATAATGCTGTAGCTCATATTATTGATCTGTCGTATTGATTGCATTTGCCAAAAATAGTAATAGTTTTTCTGCAATAACTACTCGACCGACTTTATTCAAATGTCCGCCGTCATGCGTATACGCTGGAATAAGAAACGAATAGCTTTCGCCGTTGCTTTCGAATGTCTGTCTGCTTCCATCGGGGAAAGTGGATTCTGCTTTAGCCAGATCGAAGACCAATCCTGTTTCACCGTATTCATTCAGTAAAAGTTGATTGAACTCGTTGCGCTTGACATTATCCGCATAACCGCCGATTGGGATGTCGATCAATTTTTTAATGAAAACTTTTATGCCTGTCTGCGCCACCCGCAGTGGAACTGTAACGTGCATGAACGTTGTGTTTGGGAATCGCATTTCCAGCGAATCGAGCACTTTCTTATATGTGGCGAACACTCTCTGGACATCGGTGTCTTCTTTAATGTCGATATAACAAAACTTAAAAAATGCGTAGTCTACCGAATCGCCGACTCCG
>WJJN01000149.1 GCA_014729735.1 Candidatus Zhuqueibacterota bacterium | reverse complement strand
TTTTGCATTATGAATAGATAAAGAAACCCCAATCAAATGTGAATCTTTAGCTGCATGATTATGAAAGCGCAGAACATATTAAAAGTGTGGGTGGTCGCTTTGTCCCTTTTATTGGAAGGGAGCATCCTCCTGGGTGATAATCCTGTGTCATTTGAATTTTCGAAGAACTCAGGCGAAAATCATTCCTCAAATTCCGCTTCTTCAGATCAATTTACACCTGGTTTGAATTACCGATATTTTCACGGTGACTGGAAAAAACTTCCTGATTTTGATAAACTGAATCCTGTGGCAATTGGAGTCATAAATAATTTTGATATCCGTAATCGGCTGCAAAACGATCACTTTGCATTTCAATTCCAGGGCTTTATAAATATCGAACGAAGGGGAGATTATGAATTCTACCTGAAATCCGATGACGGCTCACGGCTGTTGATAGACGACAATGTAATCGTGGATAATGATTATACCCATTCTGTGCGGGAGCAAAAAGGATCTGTCGAACTGAAAGCCGGATTTCACGCAATAGAGGTGCAGTATTTTGAACGCAAGGGCAGGGAAGAACTCGAAGTTAGATACGACGGACCGGGAATTAAGAAAAAGAAAATACCTGATGAGGTACTGTTCATGCAGCAGATTAACGGTTATCCCATGCCCTGGCAAAATCAGGATATCGGACGAGTGTCCATTGAAGGCAGTGCAAGTTATGTCAATGGCTATTTTATCGTAAAAGCTTCCGGCAGTGATGTATGGGGCGATGATGATGAATTTCACTATGTTTATTGGTTGCTGGAAGGAAATATTGAAATTATTGCAAGGGTTCACTCGATCACAAAGACCGATGATTGGGCGAAATCCGGGATCATGATTCGCGAATCGTTGAAAGATGATTCAAAACATGCATTCATGATGGTGACACCGGATGAAGGAACTGCATTTCAACGGCGTATCAAGAATGGCAAGAACAGTTATCATTCAGGTAGCAGCGGTTCGGTTCCGATCTGGCTGAAATTGGTGCGTATTGGCGACACCTTTGCTGGCTATAAGTCAAAAGACAGCCTGAACTGGGTCAGAGTAGGATCCGAGGAAATAGGGATGACTGCCGAAGTTCACGGCGGGATTGCCCTTACCAGCCATGATGATCGGAAGCTTTGCACAAGTGCAGTGAAAGTTCATTTTAGTGGAGCATATTATGATTTCGAGCTGACACCCGAAAACGATGTTTTACCTGCAAATGGTAAGAGTACAGTGATTGTTCGTTCGAGTCCACTCCATGACTTCACAAATACAATTGTTGCGACAGGAACACCTGTTACTGTTTCCGCAAATTCAGGTGAAATTATCTCGGAAGATCAAAACAGCGAAATACCGGGGATTCAGGTCACCACAGGCGATTCCGGACAAATCCGGTTCGAATATCAGGCAGGCTCGGAACCCGGGGTTGCAACGATTAGTGCGGAAAGCGCGTTTGGTGACGCCAGCGGGCAAACATCTGTCGAATTGCTGGGTGAAAATATTCAGCTTGTTTCGACCAAATCTGCGGTCACCACTTTATCGCAGGGACAGAAAGACATACCGGTTTCGCTGATAATACGCAATGAAGGTGTAATGACCTCGCATATAAAATCGGCTGATTTAATAATATCAGCAGTTTCTGCTATCACTGACAGAAATCATTTTCACATTCAGCGAACCGATACGCTATCGAAAATTGCTCCGGATCAAACAGCAGAATTGACATTTATTGTATCGGCTCAGCCTGATGCAGATACGGTTGGCTATACCATCGATGGGCAATTGTCAACAGAGATCGATCTGTACCGGAATTGCCTCCATAAACACCAGTGGCAGGTGGAATCGCCTCCGGCGCTGCAGATAAAATCTATCGATGCCTTTGCTGAGGAGATTTTCCTGGGGCAGGACGGCTTAATCGTTACTATGGAGATTATTAACAATGGAATGGCAACAGCGGATTCGATAGATGCTGCGCTGTCATTTTGGCACCGCGATGTCGATATCAGTAACGAATACGAAGTGATGGCAAATAACGAAAATGCGAGGTTACTCGATGGTCATTCATCAGCGACGCTCATGTTTCATGTCGATGTATCCACTACCGCAACACTGGATACGATAAGCATCCGTGGTAAATTCTCAGGCGTGGACGTCAATTCCGGGATCCGGTATGGCTCGGCTGAGCTAACCGGTGATAAATGGCACGTCAGGCGGGCAGAGGGTATTTTGTTCCAGGCGATAGATGTTTCAAATAAATATGCCATTAGCGGACGTCAGGAACCGTGGACTATTCGTACTCATGTTCAAAATGTATCTGGAGTAGATTTGGAGCTGGATAGTGTACGGGCAGAATTTCATATTTTCAATGAAAACGTCACCGATGAATACAACATCACTTATCCTGATACTTTTTTAGGCAGCGGCACAACAGCTTTTAACAATGATGAACAAGATAGCCTGGAGATTCATGTAAATGGATTCGGCATGTCTGCAGGTTTACTGGAGATAACTGTGTCTGTATACTGCAAGGCGCGGGAGTTTCAGTTCATTGTTGATGATTCCAGTCCCCGGGGACTGGGATACATTTTCGTTTACGGACCGCCGGAGCTTCAAATAGCCACCGAAATAGACAGTTGCTATAATATCACTGATGAGGGTGACGGAATTGTAAATTTGAACCAGCAATTTGCTGTGAAAGTAGTTGTTCGCAATATTGGAGACGAAGATTTAAGCGATGTTGGGATTTCCGTTTTATCTGTTGGAAAATGCATCCCGGAATCCGATACTTCGCGGATTATACCATCCATATTGAAAAATCGTTCGGCATCTGTTTTCTACAAATACAGGGCAAAAGCAAGTCTTGTGCCCTCCGTGGAATTTTTCAATATCCGCATCGATAGTGCAGCCGGATCAAAAAGTGGTGAACCGGCGCGTGTAAATCCTCTTTCTGACATGAGTGCCCGGGTAACGATATTTCATCCCGCGGAATTATATGTTTCTGCTGATTCGTTAATAGAATCCACCGCAGGAAAAATTTTTCATGTAAGCACCACAGTGATAAATCCGTCCGGAAATGCGCGATGCGACAGCAGCGGCGAAGTGACAATCGAATTGCCGAAAGGATATTTTATAAGGGGTGAAAATTTGACCAAACGATTTATACCAAATGAAACGCTCTCATGGCATGTCCGCGCACCTTCCAAAGCGGCTGATACAGATTCAATATTGATCTATATCAGTCGGAGACCGTACGACGTGAATACGCTTGAGCACGCGGCTATCGGCAGGGATTCCGCATTCATAAAAGTCCGAACCCTGGAAGCATTTGTCAACATCGAAAATATAGCGATTATTGCACCCGCCGGTGCCACCGATGATACACTTTCGACCAGCCAGACCTTCTATATTTCCGCTGCGATCACGCACCAAATGACGGAAAACATTCAAGCGGAATTGATTGCGCCACAGGGATATTCAATTCAGAATCTGGAAACTGCGGGTGGAGATACAATATTGTGTACATGGACGCTTGCATCGCCTGAATTTGCAGACATTCAGCCGCAAAGCTTCGTTCTTCAGGCAGCCGGAAATCTGGTCGATGATACCACGAAAATAGTTGCAAAACCGGATTCTTCAATACAGGTTTTAACAGTTAATCGAGCCAGTCTAACAGTCGAGGCACAGATCACTGAACCACAAAAAGCTGTGGATGGGCATATTCAGCCGGATATGGAATTTTCAATCAGGGGATGTGTAAAAAACAATGGTGATGCTGCAATCAATGCCAATGGCAGCCTGCGTCTCGACATCGAAGATGATGTCAATTTTCAAATCATCAGTTCGGATGTAGTACCTTTGACTACAGATTCCGTTACCTGGCGAGTTCGAACTTCCGCAGAATTACCACAGGATAACTGGGTGCTGAAAGTGGGAATACACGATATTCCCGAAGATGTCAATACTAATTCAGCGGCGTTTGTGGAAAAGGATTATAAAGACATTCCGGTGACCTCTGCCAGTGGCGGTGTGGGACGGCTGGAATTTATGGTAAAAAAGATCCCGGATATTGCGCCGACTTCCATTATCGCAGGAGAAACGAAGATGTTATTAGGCATTGCATGCACGAATCTTTCTGCAGATAGTGATATACCGATTCTGCTGAAATCGATCAGATTTGACACTTATGGTGGAGAGGGAGATTTAATTTATCCTTTTCAATTAATGTCCAGGATTCGGATCCTGGATAGCCAACACAGATCGCTCGCAGAAAGTAGTGATATTTATGCCAATCCGGTCAGGATCGAATTCATAAAACCGGATACTATCCGGGCGCAGCAGACTGATAGCCTCTATTTTGAGGTCGATTTCCATGAAAATCTGAATAAACGCTTTTACATTCATATCAGGGATAGTTCATACATCAGTGCAACTTCCATAGTCGATGTTTATACCGTGAATGCGCCGGGAAATTCACACGGGCTTCTGGATATCAGCTCGCATTGTCCGGTTATTATCGAACGAGATTTGGAGAAATCATTCCGATGCTATCCCAATCCGTTCGGTAGTTCAAGCAGACGTACGACAAATTTTGTGTATTATCTGGATCGGAACACCGCAGTAGAGCTGAAAATATTCACGCTATTAGGAGAACTGGTTTGGGAAACTTCATTTCAGAAAGACGAACCGCAAAGCCAAAAAGGACTGCATGCACAAAATGATATCCAATGGGATGCCAGAAACATGCACGGGAGAGAAGTATTAAACGGCGTCTACATTGCCTATATCCGCACCGCTGAAGGTAAATCCGCAACTGCAAAAGTAGCCGTATTAAAGTAAAAAATTATATATCCGTTTATTTTCCCTCCAAAAATTATTTTAACCGCTTTAGCCGATTTTCGGTTACTAGTGGTTGCGTTTATCGATTAGCGCATAGTTCCACAAATATCTCTCTTTGAACTATCAGCGGCTTAAGGTTTCATAATATATATTTTTTCTGTTGCAACCAAAAGACGGCTGTAATGCAGCGACACACTTGCAGCACTCCATACCAACAAAAGAAATTCTTGATAAAATCGATTTGAATTGCTATATTCAATTTACATTAACAGGAGGGTTAATAATCTTTTGAGAAACAGTCACGCAA
>WJJN01000769.1 GCA_014729735.1 Candidatus Zhuqueibacterota bacterium | reverse complement strand
GCGAATCAATTCGATTTCATCGAAATAATCCGGCAGCTTTTTATAGAGCCGGTCCAACTCGGAATTTTCCTGTAATACGAGCAACCCTGGTCGATTTTTTAAAATGCGTTTATGTTCCGTATCTTTTTTGAAAATAATATTAACCGCTTTGGTTCGCAGCTCCACTGAAATCAACGGAGCAATATCGCCAAGGACTATTTCATTATCGACCTCTTCCTTTTCGATTGTCTTTTTCATGTCGATAATAGCATCATAGTATGAATATTCTACGTTCATGTGATAGCGAATAATCTGAAATGAATTCAGAAAAATCATCATCCCAAAGAGAATGATAGCCGCATATCGGATGTTGATTTTTTTCTTCATCCATAAATAGAAAAACGGGATGATAACCAGTGATAACAATGGAAGGTAGCAACTCAGATAATTCTGCTCGTATTCGAGAATTCTGTATAAGCCGAATCCGATTTGTGCCATCGACAGTATTGAAATCGGTAACAATATCAGGTATATGTTTTTATCTGCAAAGGTAATCCGATTAGTATACATCTTTATTAAAAACGAACCGGTCAATATCATGATCGGGATGATGAGGATCAGCGAATGTCTCGGTGGCGAATACGTGAAAAAGCCCAGAAATACAAATGCACTAATTGCCCAGACAATGAAAAACAGTTCCAAAAAAGCGACCTTTTTAATAATCAGAAGTTCATAAAGATAATAAAATAGGCTCACCAGGAAAACAAGATATGTGACCGGCATGAACTGAAACAACTTCAAATTTGTGAAGTACCGCGCGTAATTTATAATGAAAATCAACGAGGATTCATCGATATTCTGGTAGATGTTCCGTGTTTCAAAATAAGTCCAGTCGACTTTGTGCGGAATGATCCAGAAGATGTAAGCCATGATCAGTAAAAGTGTCGAAAACAGGGCATAAATATAAAGATGCCTGATCCGCACCCACTTACCCACCGGATTTGTCAGGATCACAAAAAGCAGCAACGGTAGAAAGAAAAGTATCGTCGCTTTGATGAAGAAGCCAGCCCAGTAAATGAAAATTGCAGACAGCAGCCATTTTATCGAATTTGTTTCTCTGTACTTGAAAAGGCAAATAGTTACAAGCACCAGAAACATCAACAGAAGATTTTCCAGTAGTGCCAGCCGGTTAAAAATGAGAAAGAAGTAATTGCTGCCCGCCAGTATTAGAAATATAAATGCCAGTGCCATATTCCTGCGTTTGAGAAAAAACCACAGCAGTGCCAGCGAAACGAGTGTGTAAATGATGCCCGGAATCCTTAGTGTGATCAGGCTCAATCCGAATAGTCGCAGCAGCACATATTGAAAAATTGAAAACACCGGTACATTGGACATCGCGTTGTAATCATCCGGCATGAACCATTTGTCATACAGGATTTTATTAACCACATTATGAGCGTACGTCCCCTCGTCCACATAAAACACGCCGGAGCGGGAGATATCCCCCACCGGAGCATCACCTAAAATATTGATGTACCGAATCAACACCGCACCAGCCAGAATTATCAGCGCAAAAGCATAAATCCATCTCGATGGTAGTTTTTGGAATCCGTTTTCTATCATATTCGTGAATTGAATAAAAAGTAATGAGTTCGCTATTTTGGCGTCTTGAAACCTTACATAATCAGGGGGCTGTATCAAAAGTCATTTTTAGTTGTCATTCCTGCGAATGCAGGAATCTCTTAAATTTTTAATAATCAGGAGATTCCGGGACAAGCCCGGAATGACATTTTACAAAAAAAATCAGACTTATGATACAGCTCCCTATTCTTTCCGGTTCTATCGTGCCAACCAGCCGCCATCCACGGCAATTGTATATCCCTGCAAATAATCGGACGCGCTGGATGCCAGAAACACGGCGATGCCCTTCAAATCTTCCGGTTCTCCCCATCTGCCAGCGGGAATACGATCAAGGATCGCCTTATTCCGCGTCGGGTCTTTACGCAGCGGTGCCGTATTGTCCGTTGCCATGTAACCCGGCGCAATTGCATTCACATTGATATTATGCGGCGCCAGCTCGTTTGCCATCAGTCGGGTGAGTCCCATCACCGCGCTTTTGGATGCCGTGTAAGAGGGAACCAGAATCCCGCCCTGAAACGACAGCATGGATGCGGTGTTCACGACCTTTCCACCATCTCCCTGCTCGATCATCACCTTTGCCACTGCCTGGCTTAAAAAGAATAGTGTCCTCTGGTTGACATTGATGACATCATCCCAGTCTTTTTCGGTGAATTCAGTCAACGGCGCCCGGCGGATAATTCCTGCGTTATTGAACAGAATGTCGATCCTGCCAAATGACTCCAGCGTTTTCGTTACGATCTCGTCCACAACTATTTTGTCGGACAGATCCGCACGAATCCCCAGCGCCTTCCTGCCGATACTCTCGATCTGCTCCTGCGTCTCGTCCGTTGGCAGGATGTCAACCAGCGCCACATCTGCTCCTGCTTCTGCCAAACCAACAGCAATCGCCTGTCCCAGTCCCCGGGCAGCGCCAGTGACGATTGCCACTTTCTTATCTAATTTAAATTTATCCAGTATCATCCAAATTCTCCTCAATTAATGTTGAACATTCACGACTAACGGGGAAGCCACCCTTCGGGAGAACGTTCGCACATAATCACGCCACTGTTCGGCATTAGCAAAATTCTGCCCTTTGCTCCAGGAAGCGCCGGCATAATATATTGCAGGTTGTCCTGTCCGCACACTGGCAACCGTTACAAAATGTCCCTGCGCTTCGGTTATGGTTTCAACTTCTGCCGGATCAGCCACAACCGCACAACCGACCGAACCGTATTCTTCGTGCGGCGGCTCCCAATAGCACATCCAGCCCGCGGATTCATCGGATTTGAAAAATCCGTCTCCTTCCCGCTGAACAATACCGATGGCATAGGTTAATACCTTTTCCGAGCTTGAAAAAGTGCTTTCGAATTTATTCATATTTGTATTCGCATCCAGCGTTATCCGCTTCACTTCTGAAACCTCTTTTCCATCGAATTGCCACGGTGCATAGGTTAATTCAAAAACCGTTCTTATCGGACCATTGGCAAGGATCGTCCAATCCGTGAAATTCTTCGACGGCAGCATCTCGCCATCTTCCCAGATTGCCACGCCACCGCAGCCGCGGCTGGGACCTACTTTGTAATAATCCAGCCCCTCGCCGTGATCCACATGGTAATCCTCCATTTCATACCATTTATCGATCACCAGATCAGGCACGCTTTTTACCCAGACATCCACACCGCTGCTGATTTCGCCTGTTTCCTGCAGTGCAGGACCGTACATCCGAAACGCGATGCGATTATTTTCCCATGCAAAATCATCCTTCCGCTCCGGCACGAAACGTGCATAGACTTTCGACTTCACATCTGCTTCAACAGTCTCAGCCGACTTCGCTATCACGAATTTTTTGGTTTCATGCGCCGCAAAATCCGCCTGAAATACCAGATCCTCGTACATGCCATCTTCATTCAGATCAACTAACTGAATCACTAAATCCCGGTCATTTCCCTCTTCTTTCACCGAAACCTGTCCTTGTTCCACTGCCTGAAACGCGTCGCCCAAATCAGCAACCTTGACAACAACGGTTTCCTTTGCCCGTGAAATGTCGAGCTCATTCTCCGCCACGACGACGACTTTTTTCTGTCCGGTCTGGCATCCGCCAATGATTAGTACAAGAAACAGAGATAAATAGAGAAAAATTAATTTTTTCATTTTATGCTCCTCTCTTTAATT
>WJJN01000148.1 GCA_014729735.1 Candidatus Zhuqueibacterota bacterium | reverse complement strand
CCTTTTTGAGCATTCGGTCCGATAGACCGCGCCTTGGCAAGTTCGCTGAAATCTCGTCCGCTATCCAATAGCTTCTTAATTTCATTTGCTTCGGCTTCGGTTTTGACCATGATATGAAGTGCTCGCATGGAGTAGCCTTCTACTTTATCGATATCTTTTGTCAGTGAGGGTGCCCAGATCCAGGCAACGAGCTGCACAGCCACCCAATTCCCCTGTTGACCCAGGGCGGTTAATTTAGTTCCCTGCGGTATTGAAGTAATAACAGTCCCATTGGGTGACAGGCGCATATTTTCGGCAGGGACTTTAATATATGCTATATCTCCTTGTTTAAATTCAGTTTGAGCGTTCAGTACATTTGCGATAATGAAAAGTGCGATCAATAGATATCTCATTTTTTTCACTTCCTTTCCTCCAAAAATTGATTTACTTTTTTTAGTCCGGGAATACCGGCGCGTCCACCGAGATACGTGCAATTTATTGCAGCGGCAGCAGACGAAAATTCAAGATTTTTTGCAAGCTCCCAATTTTGTATCAAGCCGTAAATAAAAGCTCCGTGAAAAACATCCCCGGCACCGGTAGTGTCGATCACGTCTACTTCGAATGATGGCTGAAAGAGTATGCCATTTTCATCTGCGCCGTAACAGCCCTTCGCACCGCAGGTAATTACTGCTGCTCTCGCGCCGTTGTCCATTAGTTTTTCCAATGCATTTTCATAGCTCGTTGTGCTTAAATATGATTTACAGAAACTCTCAGAGACTACCGGATAATCGACCATACTGAGAATTTTATTCAACTCCTTTCTGGGCGATCCGGCATCGAGTACAACCTGAACACCAGCTTCTTTCGCCATTTCAATTGCTGTGATCGTCGCCTCTGTTTCTCTGCCGTCGATGTGCAGGAATTTCGTTGATTTTATATGAGTCACCGAAATTTCATTCGGCATTAAAGGCGCAGCCGCGCTGTTTTTATTTAAAACAATCGTCTTTTTCCCGCTCTTGTTATCGATCCATATAAATGCCTGATTTGTGGCACAGTTTTTATCGACAATCACGGCTGAAATATCGACTTCCTCTTGTTCGAGTTGTTTCAGAACGAATTTGCCGTTGTCATCGTGTCCCACGATGCCTAGGTAGGCTGTTTTTGCGCCTAATCGAGCAAGAGTTACCAAAGCCGTCGGAATTGGACCCCCACCTTGAAATGAGAATTGTTGCGCATCTAATTTTTCATCTAATACAGGATAATGGGATAACAAGCAAATATAATCTACGGCACAAATTCCAATACCAACACAATCAAACACTTAAAATACAATCCTTTTTTTGTAGTCCCTCACAAGCTTTCTGAAGCTGCCAGTTAATTTTCCGTTGAGTAGCCATGTTGAAATGGATACAATTCCACATCTAATGTTAAAACGTCGTCATGTGTAATTTTCACAGCGCGATAAATTTTTGTACGATAGCCGGGTGACCTGAAACGTATCGTATGTTTGCCCGGTTCCATAACGCGATAATAAAATCCGCTCTGACTGTCGCTGACAGGATTGGCAATATGAGGAGAGGCATATTTTTCGATCACGATTTCCGCACGAATTGGCTTACTCGTGTAGCCGTTGCGGACTGTTCCTTTTATTGCTCCCTGAAATAGCCGATCCAGGACAAAAAATGCGCCATTTGCATTTTCCAGGATAATCCGGGAAATGTCTCTGCCCGCAGGAAGATGACTATCTCCCATTTCAACAGTAAATGATTGAACTCCTGCTTTGCCATGCATCCATACCGAGCATTGACCTAAATTGCCATTAAGCGGGCGAATTTCGTACGATTTCGGTCCATCTTTTTTCTGGATTTGAACAGCTATCTGATTTGCGAGCTTTTTGACAAAGTCGATATCTGCCGGCGGAAGTTCATTGTCCCATGGATACAAAATGACTTCTCCGTGACTGTGAAAATCGAGATTAAATACAAAATTTTCTCTCAGTGTCAAATTTCGTATTGCCTGTGTTTCTTTTTCAGAAAAGGGGAACGGTCCGCGATAGTGCCAGCTTTCGCAATTGGGATCTCCCTCCTTGTGCCAGTTATAATCATAATTTCTATTTAAATCGATTCCGTCGGTCTCCGGATCAAATACACTGTTCAGATTATTATCCCTTAGATTTTTCCTCCAGAAATGGAGCGATTTGCTGCCATCCATGATCAGATAAAAGCCATCGGGATTTATTACAGGAACAAACCATATTTCCACCTCTTCGATCCATTTGGTTACACGCTTGTTGTGTTCGTAATTCGAGCATAAATAATCCATCAGATAAAGACACAATTCCAAGCCCAATGGTTCCTGGGCATGATGCACGGCTGTTAGAAGAATTGCAGGTTCATTCTCGTTAACAGTCGGATTGTCTGAAATCTTGATCCCCCAAATCGGTAAACCCTCCACAGAACCGGTGCCAATTTGTTCGATGTGCACAATCGCCGGATAATCTCTTTTCAAAGAACGAACGAGATAGTCGAACTGAGTAAAAGTATGAAACTGAGGATCGATTATTTCATTCCGATCGACCTCAATTTGTAGCGCGGGATTTAAGCCGATTTTTTGTAAAAAGAAAAATTGCTTCCAGTTGACCGACGCTTCAAGATATTTCTTATTATCCAGATCGATCCCCGCCGGCAAGAACTTTTCGATGGATTGTTTCTGCTGGCGGCTTTGAATGTCGATTCGGACTACTACTTTTTCATTTGCATTATTCTTTTCTTTTAACAAAAATAATTTACATAAAAAAGTTATGAAAAAAACAATCGCGATTAACGATAAATAATGGTCATTATGTTTTGAAAGTGTTTTAGCCATTGATTTTTTGATCTACCATATTCCGGATTCGTTCATGAGTTTGTTTCGCTTCCGAGATAATTGAATCCACTGCGGATGTCATATTTGCCACAAAATCTGAATCTTCAATGGAGCGAAGATTAATTTTGACATTCAAACCCGCGCCCTCTACAGCAGTCATTGCCATCAGCGCTGACACGCCGGCATCACTAACCGCGTTCACATTTCCCTTCTCTGGCAGTACTTCGGCGATTTTCAGTACTTCCAGCGATTTCTTCATTACATTCAGTGGAATCTGGCACGCTTCTTTTGTAGCTTCCTGTATCGCTGCTTCCCGGGCGGCTTTCTGCTTGTCAGTTTTTTTCTTCATTCCAAAAGCATTCATAATAGTATTAAAGGCTTCCGTGTCACGATCTACCGACTGCAATAGATCGTCTTTCAAGTGCTGTGCCTTTACAGCCAGTTCCTCGATTTCGTCCCGGACACTTTCATAATCCTTTTTGCCAATAGTCAAATTTGAAACCATGGATGCCAGTGCTG
>WJJN01000147.1 GCA_014729735.1 Candidatus Zhuqueibacterota bacterium | reverse complement strand
TTTATACGCCTGCACTTTGAAAAAGTATGTGAATCCCGGCGCGCCGAATTGAAACGGACCGTTGTACGTAATCGAACCGGCGCCGGTCTCCGTGGGATCGGGCGGCAGTTGATCGAAGCCCACGGTGTAGCGGATTACAGCTTCTTCGGTGCGGCAATCCATTGTCACCGGAAAATTGGTGACGAACTGCTGCCCGCTGAACGGGTTCATCGTCGGCGTTTCCACCTGATTTATAGACGCGGTGAAGACATTGAAAAGCGCCTCGGCAATCGGTCCCGGATCGGCGCCTTGCAGAAACGCCTGCGCCTTTACTGTATGCGCTCCGACGCCCAGTGTGAATGGTGCAGTGTACTCGGTCGAGAACGAGGTCGGATCGCTGCCGTTGGTAGTGTAGCGGATGGTCGCCCCGGGCAGCGTCGATGACATCGTCACGTCCACGCTGTTCACAAATGTTCCGCCGTTCGGGTCGATGACCGGCGCACTCGTTTGCGAAGCGATGATAAACGTTGCCGAGCGTACCCCACTGGGAATGGCATCAGCGAGAAAGGCTTTGGCAGAAATCGTTTTGGTCTCACCGACGAAAACCGGATTGGTATAGATCTGCGAATTTTCATTTGGCTCACTGCCATCCTCTGTGTAGCGGATCGTAGCGTCGATGGTCTCGCAGTCGATAACCACGTTTAGCGGCTGCGCAAACACGCCGCCATTTTGTGGGTAAAAATTGGGCGTCGCCACCTGATCAATTATGTTAAAATTTTCTGCCGCCGTTTCACTTGGCGTCATTCCACTGACAAAGGCTTTTGCTTTGACAGTAGAAGTCTCATTCACAGGGAAGGGACCTCCATACGAAAACGACTGCGGCGTTGGCTCGGTGCCGTCGGTAGTCACCCGGATGACGGAAAACGGCGTTTCGGCATCGATGTTCACTGTGACTGAATTTACGTACGTTCCGCCATTTGGGGTGATGACCGGCGTTTCTGCCTGCGGAGTTGGTTGAATAAGCGTATAGGTTGCAGAAACGACTTCGCTGGGCGGACTTCCGCGCGTAAACGCCCGTGCCCGGATGGTGTTGGAAAATCGCTGAAAAATATAATCCCCGAGCTCCGGGATGATTTGAAAAGAATAGGGAGTCGGCTCGCTGCCGTCGAGAGTATAGCGGAGCTGGGTATTTTCCATGCTTGTGCCGGGTCCGTATTGCAGGCGGACTTCCAGCGGCGATTCGTAGGTTCCTGCCGGCGGGTCGAAAATCGGCGCCGGAGAACGGGGTGTAAAAAAGGGCAGATAAAGCGAGCGAATGCCGTCGATATCGTCATCCCGCAGATCACCAAACGGCGGACCGCCGTAGGATGCGAACATTACTGCGGTGGGATCGTCCGAATGGTTAAGACCCAAGCCATGTCCTGCTTCGTGCAGCGCAATGGAGTAGAGGTCAAAACTCCCGTTCACAGGATCGTCAGGACCAATGACCCAGGTTTCGGCTTCGTCAAAATGCAGATCTCCTGCGATCGGCTCACTATTAATGTCACTTGGGAAGAAACAGTGCGCCAAAACATTGCCAGCGCCATCGAAGGCATTTTGATTGCCATCGCCGTGATTGCCCGAGCGCCAGCTGATATCGATCGCAATCGGCTGATCAGAGACCTGCAATTGCACCCAGTCGATTCGCGCATAATAGCTCCAGGTTTCCAGTGCCGCAACGACTTCTGCATTTTCGCCGGCGACATCGGGGGTGCTATTTTCGAAATTATAACGGACAGTGGCAGCGCCCTGTCCTTCGCCATCCCAGCCTACGCCGTTTGTCACGAAGTTCAGGATTCTGCCGAAAGTGGTGCTGGCTCCCGGACACTGGTAAACGGCTTTCCCATCGATGATCTGCTTCGATGCCGGGTAAATGTAGTTGACGGCATCATCCTGCGCCAGCGTTCTCAATTGCCGCTCGTTACCCTTTACCAGAAAAGTATAATTTGCAAGATAGCGGTTATTAATTAACTCCGTGCCGCGATCCCGGATTCGGCGCTCCATTGCGCTGCGATCCACATCTTCGAATACATCCACCAGCGCGTATTGCGGCGCACTGATTTTTGAAATGCGGGAGCTGATTTTGTCTTCGACTTCGAGCTTTCCGATCCAGTGGATATTTTTAATCGCACTTAAATCGGCATTTTCCGGTATCGAAAGGGCGAGGGCATTTTCAGGCACATATCCCACGACCCGGATTCCCTGCTCCTGCAATTGATCGACCACGGCGGTTGTCAATTTTTCTTTGAATTGAACGATCCGGTGTCCTTTGTAGTTATTTGTCGATAACGTCGCGGCATTTTCCTGCGGCGTAAAAATCCGTGATTTCAAACGAATTTTATATCCATCTCCTGCTTCCGGAAAAACATTCGTTGCCAGAAACAGGATGATTAATAAAAATATTTTTTTCATGAGGGTGCTCCTTTTTATTTTTTTGATACATCTTTGCGGATTGTGGATTGGTCATTCACTAAAAACAGGGAGGAAAGTAATAAGGTAAAGCCCGGCGTTTGTGAGCACGTGCGGAAAGCAGTTTGTTGTTTACTCTAATACTTTTACAGCATAGACCAATTTGAATCAAGAACAAAACCAATAACTGTGCCAATTCATTTTTAGTAAAGAATGGAGATGCCAACGAATGTTATTATAGAATTTATGAGAAGTGAGGAAGATGTTTTAGCATTATGAACCGAAAATATAAAAAGAAACGCAAGATTTTGATGTTGAACGAATATTGTATTAGTTATTAAAAATTATTTATTTATATCGTGATGGATTGGTTCAATTGTAACAATACATGTCTCATTATGCTAAATGAAACAATTGTTGAATTGAAAAATAGCTCAACAAGGCGCCGGTAACGATATTTAAATAGATGATAACATTGGATATCGGTAAATTAAAAAGCTCCGGTTTTCTGATAAAAAATTTATGAACCAGGAATGGTAGAATCCCGGCAACACCGAATACAGTGCCGATTATCATCCCGGCGGTTGAGACGTTTTCGATTTCGATAGCACCATAAAAGAATAGCAGAATGATTGGAATATGCATCAGCAGAAATCCTGTGATTTTGCCGGGCAGCTTTAAAATTTCCCACTTTTTTTCATAAGCGGATTCGATTTCATGGAGCAATAAAAGTGTTGCATTCAAAATATAACATAGTGTGAGTGTATGCATAGTCATTCACTTCCGAATCGCTGGATGGACGTACATTGTCCTGAACATGCGAACCGAATAAAATCATAAATTCGATATCATTTTGCATGCAAAATTGTTTGATTTGATTATGTTTCGATTCGGTAATTAGCATGGTTAAATAAAATATTTTAATTGATAATATGCGAGAAAGATTTCCGAAGTTTCAAAGACTTCGGAAATCCGGTGTTTTTCTGGTTATGAAATAAAAAAACGGAAGCCACCTTTTCCAGACTGCTTCCGTTTTTGAGAAAATGCGATAAAATTACTTCGCCAGAATCATCCGCCGTGCCATGACGACGTTGCCTGCTTTCAAACGGGAAAAATAAATTCCGCTGGAAACCTGCTGTCCCGTGTAATCGCGTCCATCCCAGCTCAACTTGTAAACTCCTGCCTCATGGTGTGAATCGGTGAGCACGCGGATTTCCTGTCCCAGTGTATTGAAGATCGAGATGCGCACCTCGCTCGCCTGCGGAACGGAGTAGCTAATGGTCGTGGTTGGATTGAATGGGTTGGGATAATTCCGCTCGAGAAAATACGATTGCGCTTTCGCCGCATTGACATCGTTGGATGCGACGGATGTTTTGGCGACATCGCGAATCCGTTCGCCGCCGGGATGATCGATGGGCGAATTTTTCACAATATAGTTTTTGAATACCAGAAATTCGGAGCTGGCAACCGGCTCAACATTGTAAATTGTATCGATGCCCGTGAGACTGAGCATGCCCACCAGATCGGAATTGATGGCGACGCTGTATAATTTTTGTGGATCGACAGGCGCGCCATTTATCCGAATGGACGTCGCATCCACACGTGATCCAGCCGGATTAGTCGAATTAAAATCGAATGTCAGCCCGGAGACGTTCAGGAAAAAGGTATCCTCATATTCGATCATAGCGACAGAAAATTCAAGCCCGACGATGATATTCAAGCCGCTGATCTGAAATTTGGAAACACCCGATCCATAGCCGGTTTCCGGATTCAAGCCTTCTGGCAGCACCTGAAACATATCGGCAGCCATGAGATTTCCGGGAAAGATGTTCTGGCGGATAAATCCATTTGCAGCAAAAGCGATGTCCGTATCAGCGGTATCCCGCAGGGCATCGGTGATCAGGTCACCTAATTTCGTGTCTTTGAACTCACCGGCGTTCAGCTCCTTCGGATGCTCCGCAGCCGCTTCAGCGATTATGGCAGTGTACGCCGGACCATATCTCGGATCCGCTTCGATCATCGCAATCAGCCCGTTGAGCATGGCAGCGGTGGCTGGCTCTGCGGGAACTGTTTCATCGACTGGGATCATCTGATAATCGAGCATCTTCACTTTTTGATCGCTGACTTCCACGGTTAACTTGCCTACGTGCGTTCCTGCCCAGTCTGCCTGCACGATGACGGTAGTATCGCCGGTAGACATATTCGGAACAGCCATCGGTTCCGGGATCAGCGTATGTGAATGCCCGCCGATGATGATATCGATACCGGGTACAGTGGCTGCGAGCTGCATGTCCAGGAGATCGCCGATATGCGTCAGAGCGATGATCACGTCACAGTCCTTTGCAGTCAGCGTGTCGACCATTGCCATCGCCGCTGCGGACGCATCGGTTATCACCACCGGTTCAGGGTGGGCGATTATATTCGTCTGCTCGGTGGTCAATCCGAAAATCCCGACTTTCGTTTCCCCATATTCTCTGATGATATAGTCATCAATAAACGGATCGAGATCCGGAAATCCGCTCATGTCCAGATTCGCTACTCAGCAGCGGGAAAAGTCCCGGAAAGCCGGCGCTCTGCAGGCTCTCCACGAGAGTCGTGGGATAATAATTGAATTCATGATTACCGATGGTCATGGCATCGAAGCCCAGAGCAGCCATGATCTGGAATTCCGGCACGCCGTAGAAATTATTGAACATCAAATCGCCGCCGAATACATCACCGGCATGCAGCGTAATCGGATTTGGCGTCGCGGCTTTGATGCTCCCAATAACGCTGGCAATTCTGGCAAATCCGCCGTAAGTCCCGACATTGGACGCGTCCTTCGGACCCCAGGGTGTGAGATGTGAATGCGTATCATTTATATGAATGATCGTCAACACCTCACTCTGTCCGTACAAGGAAGCGAACATCAAAACACAGAGGATCATGATGAAAACTTGGAATCGACGTTTCATTTATACCTCCCTTTTATATTGAAGGATTCTGGCATGAAGACAATTGTCTCCAGCCACGGATTGATAGCGCTTGAGTTGATTCTAAGCTGGGCGTGATGGAAGTGCGAATGAAATTTTCAACAAGATTCAAATGTTACAAGTAAGTTACAAAATAATGTTGAAAATGTAAAGAGTTTTTTTCGACAGGAAATAATTGGTTGGGAATTCGAGGGCTGAAATTCATGAGTATGGAAATTGTTGCATTGCAAACTATAAAATTAAAACCCTCATATAGAATGATATGAGGGTTTAAAAGATTTACGAGGATTTAATTTGTCAAGGTCGTTATTTGTTTAGCAGCATTATTTATAAATTAATATAATAATTTTTTTTTGATATAATAATCATAATTTTTAGTTGTGCTAGGTATCGTCTGGCGCCCAAGATTTAATAATTTTCATTGAGAACTCTTGTTTTACAGCCCTTTCATATAGTTTCAAAGAATCTTTATCGTCTTCATAGATTATTCGGGCTACTTTTCGCCTCCCACGCCAGTGTGTAATGATCCAATATTCGTCGTTCAGAAATTCATCGGAGATGTGCTTTGCCTTAAATTTATTTGGAGCGTAAACCATAAAAAGAAGATGTGCTCTACTATACATTTTACTTTTTTTAGACATCAATTCAGGTTTAGCTAAATACTCAACAACGAAAACATTTTTACCTCCAAATAAATAACACCATAAAGATTTAAGTAGTGTACCAAAACTTCGTCCATGTCCTCGCGCAATTGCATGGGCTTTATCAATGTAACCTGATTTTTCCCAATTTCTAAATTGCTGTGTTACACTAACCCAATCGTCATCGTCAGGGATTAAATCGTAATTAAATCTTTCGGATAGTATGACAGATGGGGGAAAGAAAAACATGATATTTATTATGATTACAAGGAACACCTTCGCAACATAGTTCATTTTAGTGCCTCCATACAACCTGGTATGAAACTAATCATATACACAGGGAGCAGCAGACCCAGCGCCGTTATAGCTCCATAAAATAACCATTCAAAGAATTTTTTAAGCTTCTCATTTTCTTGTCTTTCTTTATCCTGCTTTCCTTTCTATTTTTCTTTCATAATATCGTCCTCCTCTGATGCTGTTAGATTAGATCTATTAAATTAAATTCTTTGTTTTACCACTATTTCATTATGTAAGACTCTCTAAATAATAGTAGACTTTATGGAGATGCGATTTTTATAACATTATTGATTTGTGGCAGCGCTTGCTAAGATATCAATAAGTTAAGTTTTTTCCAATAGCTTCTAAATAGCTTTTTACTGTTGAAAGTCAAATATTTTCTTCGTAACGTATACGATATAGAATTTTCACAAATAAAAAGCAATAAAAATATACGGCTATTCGTAAGTATAAATACGTTGATTATGAATTAATGATTTTTAGTGAAGACTCTGATACATTGCATGCTGGCGTTTTGTTATGAATGGGTTTTTATATAAAGAAGGCTGTGCCAAATTCGAACGAATTTAGCGCAGCCTTACAAAAATTATAACCGTCGTCTCGATTTCATATTTTTCCGTGGTCGCCGGGAGGATCGCTTGCCATTTCCGTTTCGGGGTGTAGAAGGTGTTGTTTCAGTGCCGGCGTTGGAAATTTCCACAACGACTTTTCTTTTTTTGAAATTCGCGTTATCGAAACCATTCAAAACTTTATCTGTATACTGCTCTTCGACCTCGAAAAACGAAAACTTGCGCATGATATCTATTTTGCCGATATCAATATTTCGCTGTCGCGTGTTTTTGTTCACCAGCCCTATTAATTCCGGCGGCGTCAATTTGTCACGTTCGCCTAAATTAATGTAAAAGCGGGTGAATCCATCCTCTGCTGCCGGTACCGGAGTGCGCGATGTCTTATTCTCCGCCTTTTGGGATTTCTTTGATTTTTTCGATGTGCGAGTGGTCTTGTCTGTCGGGCGCTGAATATCTTCAGAATTTTTGTAATAATCCAAAAAATGATTGAATTGCAACGCGACAAAATGTTTAATCAAATCTTCGCGATTCAGCCAGGCTAATTTTTCATAGATCTGGGGCAGAAAACGATTGATTTCCCGGTGATCGATTTCAATCCTTTCAAGCCGGTCGATAAATTGAAAGAGTTGCTTTTCGCAAATTTCGATTCCATCCGGAACATCACTCATTTTGAATTTTTTCCCGAGTTTAGCTTCAATCTGCCGGATTTTATATTTCTCTTTCAGATTAATAATCACGATCGATGATCCTGTATGACCGGCGCGTCCTGTTCGTCCGCTGCGGTGGATATAGCCTGTGACGTCATCCGGGATACGGTAATTAATAATGTGCGTCAACTCCTTCACGTCCAGTCCGCGGGCAGCGACATCAGTCGCGGTCAATAGCTTCAGATTTCTGACACGAAATTTGTGCATTACAGATTCGCGCTGCGCCTGTGACAGATCGCCGTGCAGGGCATCGGCGTTGTAGCCATCCTGCATCAATTTTCGGGCAATGTTTTTAGTCTCCTCCCGGGTGCGGCAAAAAATGATGCCGTAAATATCAGGATTATAATCGACAATTCGTTTTAAAGCGAAATAGCGATCTTTTTCGTGCACAGTGTAGCAGGTATGCTTCACATTTTCCGCACCGGTATTGCGCTGTCCGGCAGCAATCTCCACCGGATCATGCAAATAGTTTTTCGACAAAGCCAACACTTCTGCGGACATTGTTGCCGAAAACAGCAACGTGCGTTTGGTTGCTGGCGTCCTTTCCAGAATTGCATCCAGTTCTTCTTTGAAACCCATAGACAGCATCTCATCTGCCTCGTCAAGCACGACTGTTTTTACTTTCGAGAGATCGATTTTCTTTCGACGGTTGAGCAGATCGTCCATTCTGCCCGGTGTGGCAACGATGATCTGCGCTCCTTTCTTGATCGCTGAAATCTGTCGCTCGATATCAGCGCCGCCGTAAACTGTGACGATATTCAGTCCTTTTACATATTTTGCGTAATTATTTAAATCTGATGCAATTTGCAGGCATAATTCACGGGTCGGTGCCAGAATAACTGATTGCGTGTTCTTATTTGATATATCAATAGATTGAATAAGCGGAAGTCCGAATGCAGCGGTTTTACCGGTTCCTGTCTGTGCCAGACCAATCATGTCTTTCTGCTGTTTCAGTAACAATGGAATTGCTTTTATTTGAATGGACATTGGTTTTTCAAAACCTAATTCATGAATTCCTTTTAGCAAATCATTTTGAATTCCAAGTTCTTCGAATGTTGTCATAAATACACTTTCAAATTAAATGAATATAAAAAAAGCCCAATTCAGAAAAGCACAACCGCGAACGTCTGCTTTTAATCAGAATTGGGCAGCTTCTTGTAACGATTATCTTTTTAAACGGGTTTCCCCGGTTTCACAAATGAATCCTTAAAGATACTGATTATATTGGTAAATGTCAATATATATTTTCAAATCCATGATTTATTTTGCAGAATCCACTAATTCGGATAGTGTCACAAATTCATATCCTCTGTTTTTCAATATCGGCAGAATCGTATGCAGGGTTTCAACGGTGAGCGCGCCGCGTGCGCCCCGGTCGTGCAAAATAATTATCGATCCCGGTCGCACGGTCATTGATATGTAAAACGATGAAAATGATGACGACCGGGTGATCGTGTCCACCGGATACACCGAGCCCAGTGCGCAGCGATACCCGCGGGATTCGATGTATTCGATCATCCATTCGTTATAGAACCCCGATCCTGGACGAAACCAGCGGACTTTGGCATATTGTGAAAAAATGCTGTCCGCTTCATTGAATTTCCGGATGAATTTCGCTTTCGATAATTTGTGGCTCGGCTCATCGTGTGTCATGTGATTACCGATTTCATGACCCTGTTCTGCAATTCGGGTCACTATTTCCGAATTGTTTTCGATATAACTGGAGATCAAAAAGAATGTTGCTCTGGCATTATATTTCTCGAGCGTCTCCAAAATCGCCGGCGTGGTGATCGAATCCGGTCCGTCATCGATAGTGAGCGCGAGCAGCTTTTCATTGGTGTTCACATAATACACTGCGCCGGGAAATGATTTCGATATTATCGAAGTAATACCGTGCGTGACGTAACTGCAATTCATATAGATCAAAATCAAGATAAGTAAAATTAATAGCAATATGTTGGATTTGGAAAATATTCTCATTGAATTCTTCGATCCAAGTCGATTGTGCGTTTGTTCATGAACCCCGAAAGCGTGACTGCCAGCTCTTTTATATGGCTTAAGATAAAAGACGGGGCTGTATCAAAAGTCATTTTTTGGTGTCATTCCTGCGAATGCAGGAATCTCCTGAATTTTTAAAAAATAGAAAATTCCGGCACAAGCCCGGA
>WJJN01000768.1 GCA_014729735.1 Candidatus Zhuqueibacterota bacterium | reverse complement strand
TCCGATTACATTTTCGCTCCCCAGCGCATCCGCGGCGATGCACGCTGTCAGCGCCGAATCGATGCCACCACTCAAGCCCAACACGACCTTTTTAAATCCATTCTTACGGATATAATCGCGCGTTCCCAAAACCAGCGCTTCATAAATTTCCGGGATTGAATCCAATTGTCCTCTAATTGTATTTTTAATTGCGGATTTGCTGGCAGCCTGCTTTGTCGATTTAAGAACTCTATTTTTAACCGGATATTTCATTGATTCCTTATTTTGAAAAATTTCATCACGGGCACGTGCCTTGTGAATTGAATTGACATCTATATCATAAACGATCAGTTCTTCATTGAATTGGCTGCCGCGATAGACAATGTTTCCATTTTCATTAATAATCAAACTGTGACCGTCGAAAACAAGCTCATCTTGTCCCCCGACCAGGTTAACATAACATACGAAAACACAATTCGATTTTGCCCGATCCGTTAAAATTAGTTTACGAATTTCGTTCTTCCGTTGATGAAAGGGAGAGGATGACATATTGATAATAATTTCAGCATCTCCGGCATGAACCTGTGATTCAGTAATACTGTCATCGACCCAGATGTCTTCACAGATATTGACGCCGAATTTTACATTGTTCAAATCAAATACAGTCCCGGTATTACCTGCTGCGAAATAACGCTTTTCATCGAAAACTTCATAATTCGGGAGTTCAATTTTATGATAAGTGTCGATCCATTCACTGTTGTGGATGATTGCTGCTGCATTAAATAACTGATGATTACGATCGGCAAATCCGATGATTGCCGTAATATTATCGCAGTAAGGCACAATTTTTTCAATGCATCGCTTGTTATCCTCGATAAATTGCGGTTTCAGCAAGAGATCCTCAGGCGGATAACCGCAGACAGAAAGTTCAGGAAAAGCAATAATATCCGCATTAGATTTTTTCGCCTGCTGAACAGACTGGATAATTTTATCCTGATTGCCGCGCAAATCACCCACAGTCAAGTTGACCTGCGCAAGTGCAATACGAAGTTCATTTGTCATAGGTCTTTATTCTGTTGTGTTCATTAATAGTTCTTTAACCAGCCAGCAGGAACTCCCGTTCCATGATTGATTGGTTTAAATTGTCAACAACATCAAATAAGTGATTGATGAGTTCGCCGCTGTCGCTAACATCATCCATATTCTCCAGTTCGGAAACCTCGTCTGCCAATATATCGACCTGATGTTTAATTTGAGATTCGTATTCGTAAAGTTGGGTAAGTATTCCGGAATTTACTTCTGAGAGATTAAAAAAAGATGATTTTTCATAGGAGGGCTGGTGCAGGCTTTGAATCAGAATTTTCAATTGCTTGATCAAGCGCTTGATAGAACGGGCTATATCCGGATTGTCAAACTTTTGAAGGTGCGCTGACAAATTTTGGAAATTGCTCCCAATCTTCTGAATTTGCGATGCCATGTACTCCCGAAGCCGTTGATCTGTTTTTTCACGCCATTCTGTCCTTTCATAGCCAGAATAGCCGCGAATTGTTTTAATTAACTCTTGATCTAATGATATATCACCTTCAAACTTCATAAAAACTCCCTTAAATAAATGTGCCTGAAATTTTTAAAGCAAATATTTTTAAAAGATCATAGGCAGATTATTGAAGAACAACACAGTTCTAAATGCAGATCATTAAAAACCGGCTTACTCACGGCAATCAAAAGCAGAATATCGTCTCCGTTAAAATAGAAATTCTAAATTGTTTTCTATGTTATCGGATGTTTGTATAATACATTTAATGTTAATCTACAAAATATAAAAATCTTAAGATTCGATTAAGGGCTCTCTGATAATATCATTAGAAGAAGTTTGATTTTCAGTAAATCTTTCTCAGGCAACGACAATTTAAAAGAATTAAGTAAAAAAGCAAGGAAAATTTTTATAAATTTTGATCTGATAACTATAAGAAACAGAACGGGCGTATTTAGCTCCCGGTTAATAATTATTCAGACGCATAATGCCCCTGAAAACAATTTGGATGCTTTCAGATAATTTTATATAAGTCAATGAGATATGTTTTGTAAGAAATGTTGGCATTCGATTTGTATTGATATAATGAATGCCGCCTTATTTTTTTTGCTTGAATTAAATTAAATTAACTGTTATATTTAAAGACTGATGATTATTAAATAGTAACAAAGTTGTTGATATGAAGAAAAAAAATTATCGGTTTTTATTCGGACCGGTTCCTTCTCGACGATTAGGAATTTCTCTTGGCGTCGATCTGGTACCACATAAAATCTGTTCCTTGAACTGTATTTACTGTGAATGCGGGGCAACAACGAGTTCGACAATTAATCGGAGAGAATATGTGTCAACTGCTGAAGTTGTTTCAGAATTAAGAAATTACCTGGATAACAATCCGCAGTTGGATTTTATTACATTTTCGGGGTCCGGCGAACCGACGCTTCACAGCGGGATCGGCGAAATTTTGACTTTCGTGAATACGAATTATCCGGATTACAAAACAGCATTGATCACAAATGCCTCGCTATTTCATCTAAAGGAAGTACGGGATGAAGTGAAGAATATCGACGTGCTTCTTCCCTCTCTCGATGCAGCGTCTGAAACTGTTTTCAATAAAATCAATCGCCCCCATCATAATTTAAAAATTCAATCGATTATCGAAGGACTGGCGATTTTCAATAATAATTTTGCTGGTAAAATATGGTTGGAAATTTTTATCGTAAAGGGATTAAATGACTCTGATAGTGAACTAAAACAATTGCGAGAAGCAATTCATAAGATACGACCGGAACGAATCCAGATCAACACGCTCGATAGACCGGGAACAGAACAGTGGGTGGAGCCGGTATCTGCCGCTGAGTTAGAACTGGTTCTGAAGAAACTCGATTGGAATGGCGAGATCATTGCCCGATTTCATAAAAAGAAGCAGCCCGGACTTCTCGCTCAGGATGTAAAAAACGCAATAGTGCAATTAATTAAAAGACGCCCTTGCACTGCTGAAGATTTAGCTTCGTCGCTTGGCATGAATATCAGGGAGGTTAATAAATATATCAATGCATTGATCGATCAGGATATTATTCAAATAGACAACCTGGAACGCGGCATATTTTACCGATTGAAAGATTCGGAAAAAGTTAATTTAAATATTTCACTTTCGGAGAATTAATGAACAGCGATGATATCAAACGTTCTGTTTCGGAAATACTACACTCGCTACCTTCTCATGTTAAATTAGTAGCTGCTACCAAAACCCGTTCTGCCGAGGAAGTGCAGGCTGCGATTGACGCCGGTATTAAAATTGTGGGCTACAACTATTTGCAGGAAGCGGAGAAAATACATGAAGTGATCGGCGAGCAGGTGCGATGGCATATGATCGGACATCTGCAAAAAAATAAGGCAAAAAAAGCGGCTAAACTATTCGATATGATTGAGACTGTCGACTCTTTCAAACTCGCGCAAATACTGGACAAAGAATGCGCAAAACATAATAAAACAATGCCAGTACTGATAGAGATTAACATTGCCCGTGAAAAACAAAAGTCGGGTGTTTTGCCGGAGGAGACATTGGAATTGGTACAAAAACTAAGCGGACTTAATCATCTTCATGTTAAGGGTCTGATGACCATGGGACCTTTGTGGGCGAGCCCGGATGAGTTGCGCTCTTATTTTAAGCAGACAAGATCAATTTCAGATGAGATTAAGAAAGAGAACATACCCAATATTGATATGCAGTATTTATCCATGGGAATGAGTGACAGCTATAAAATCGCAATCGACGAAGGTGCGAACATCGTGCGTATTGGGACGAAACTTTTCGGAAAACGAAATTATTGATTATTTTACAAAAATTTAATTGGATTTTGTTAATTTCAGGATTATGTTAATAAGGTAAACTGTGATTTTAAATGAATCAAATAACAGGAATCGAGAATCATTTTGGAGACGCTACAGGAATTTAAGGTTACTTACGATTGCATACCGTGCGCTATCGGTAGTTTAATTAAGTTATTGAATATCAATTCAATAAATACAGCAAAGAAAGACGAGGCGATGCGTGGATTGTTGCGCTACTTGAGTGAAATGGATTATCAACAGCCTCCGCCGGAGCTGGGACAGGAAATGCACCGAATTATCCGGGATATTTTCGGGAATCCGGATCCTTATAAACAAATAAAAACCGAATTTAATCAGTTGATGTTATCGGAGTACGATAAGCTGCGACAAGAAGTGGAGGCAGCAACAGACGCGTTTAATATGGCATTGCGGTTTGCTATTGCCGGCAATATCATCGATTTTGGTCCGAATCATCATTTTGACATTAATGAGACGATTGAACAGGCACGTTCGGTGGAGTTGGCAATAGATCATTCGGAAATGCTTCGCAGCGAAATTGATTCAGCCGGAGTTATTTTATATCTGGGGGATAACGCTGGTGAGATCGTAATGGACCGGCTATTTTTAGAGACAATCAATCATCCGAATGTATATTTCGCGGTGCGCGGCGGACCTGTAATCAATGATGTGACTATTGACGATGCACAGGACGTTGGTATGGATAAAATAGCAACTGTGGTTTCCAATGGTCAGAATGCTCCGGGGATACTGTTGAAAACTATCTCTGAAGAATTCAGAAAATTATTCGAGCGTGCGGATTTGATCATTTCAAAAGGACAGGGAAATTACGAAGGACTTGCAAATTGCCAAAAAAATATCTATTTTCTATTAATGGCAAAATGCGAGCATGTCGCGGCACATATAGGTGTGAACCGCGGCGATTTTGTAGTCATTAATAATTTGCATAAATAAATCAACATTGCGAGATCATTGCAAAGGAGGTTTTCCATGAAAATTGCTTTCGGTACGGATGATAAATTAAATATCACCAAAAGGCAGTTCGGAGAAAGCCTTTATTATTCAATTTATGAAGTGCTGAACGGGCAAGTATATTCTCAGCAGATACGTGAAAATCCTGCGCGGAAAAGGAGCGATGTGGATAAAGAATATGGGTGCCTGGAAGCACTTGAAGATTGTGATATTTTTATCGGACGCGATATGGAAGGATTGCCATTAGCTGAATTGTCCGGAAGAAATGTTGAGATTATCATTTCCTCTCTGGATGATATCGATCGCGCAATCTCTTCCTTCCTTAATTCCGAAGAAAATTATTTTCGCTATTACAATCCCAGGATGAAAAAATTTACGGAATACTCAGCGATCCTCAAAATCTGAAGTTATGAATGAATTACTTATTAAGAACGCTGCAGATCTGATTAAGAATTCGCAACACGCAATAGTATTCACAGGTGCAGGAATTTCGGTGGAGAGCGGGATACCTCCGTTCCGGGGCGAAAACGGATTATGGACTGTTTATGATCCCAAATTTTTGGATATATTCTATTTTGATACCCAACCGGTAAAAACCTGGGACATACTGAAGGAGCTTTTCTATAAACATTTCGAAAACTCGAAGCCCAACCGTGCACACAAAGCTATCGCCGAATTGGAAAAGAGATCATTCGTCAAAGCTGTGATTACACAAAATATCGATAATTTTCATCAGGAAGCAGGCAGCAGAAATGTGATCGAATTTCACGGAACCTATCGCAGATTGATCTGCCTGCGTTGCAAGCGTCGTTTTTCCTACAGAGAAAAAATCCTGAATACGCTTCCTCCGCGCTGCAAAACATGCGATGGATTATTAAAACCGGATTTCGTGTTCTTCTCTGAACCGATTCCGGAAGATGCAAGCAAACGTTCATTTCAGGAAGCAGAAATAGCGGATTTGTTTTTAGTGATCGGAACCACCGGCGAAATTCAGCCGGCGTCGAGCATTCCGGTGCTGGCAAAACAAAATGGAGCAAAGATTATCGAAATAAATGTAAAGGAATCCAATTTTACAAATGAGATCGTCGATGTTTTCCTGCAAGGCAAAGCAACTGAAATGATGGATAAATTATTAGCCTATTTTTAATTTTATGACAGATACAAAGCAGCATTTAAATTTTACCACACAAACGGATGTCATTCTCGACAGCATTGCGGACGGTGTATTTACTGTGGATCGCAATTGGCGTATTACATCGTTCAATCACGCTGCAGAAATAATAACAGGAGTGAAAAAACAGGAAGCAATCGGGCAAACATGCCGTGATGTTTTTCATTCCAACATTTGTGACGGAAATTGTATTTTAAAGCAGAGTATTAAAGATAACCGTCCAATTATAAATAAGTCGATATATATCGTTAATGCGGAAGGTTTAGAAGTTCCCATCAGCATCAGCGCGGCACCGTTGAAAGATTCGAACGGCGAGATTATCGGCGGTGTGGAAACGTTCCGTGATTTATCGGAAGTAATGGAACTGCGTAAGCAATTACACAAGCAGTTTTCGTTTCAGGACATTATCAGCAAGAATCGTAGAATTCAGGAAATTTTTGAAATACTGCCGGATATCGCTACCAGTGACAGTACAGTACTAATCCAGGGCGAAAGCGGTACTGGCAAAGAGCTGTTTGCGCGGGCGATTCATAATTTGAGCAACCGTTCTGATGCACCTCTGGTAACCGTAAATTGCGGAGCGCTACCTGACACATTACTGGAATCGGAACTGTTCGGTTATAAAGCCGGTGCGTTCACCGATGCGAAAAAAGATAAACCGGGCAGATTTGAACTGGCAGAAGGTGGCACTATTTTTCTGGATGAAATTGGTGACATCTCTCCCGCACTTCAAATTCGATTGTTGAGGGTGCTGGAGGAAAAAACATACGAACCACTTGGCGCGACCAATTCCATGACAGCCGATGTACGGGTGATTACAGCTACCAATAAAAATCTGGCGAAAATGGTTGAGGAGGGTCAGTACCGCGAGGATTTGTTTTACCGACTGAATGTGGTCACCATTAATTTGCCTGCCTTGAAAGACCGTAAAGAGGACATACCGTTACTGGTAGATCATTTTATTCAGCGTTTCAATCGCTTGAAGAATAAAAATATCGTCGGTGTTTCGGATGATGTGCTGGCACTGTTGATGACACATGATTTCCGGGGGAATATCCGGGAGCTGGAAAACATCATCGAATATGCATTCATCCTGTGCCGAGATGAGATCATCCAGATTGCACATTTGCCGGACAATTTGAAATCCCGATACAGTAAATCCGGTGATG
>WJJN01000767.1 GCA_014729735.1 Candidatus Zhuqueibacterota bacterium | reverse complement strand
ATATAAATGCCGGCGGGTTGATCCGTTCCCTGTTCGTCCTTTCCATCCCAATACACTCGGTGCAAACCGGATTCTTTACTTTCATTTACGAGCATTTTGATTTTTCGTCCCAGCAGATTATAGACTGACAGCCGGACTAATTCCGCTTCCGGAAGCTCGAACGTGATTTCTGTTGTCGGATTGAACGGATTGGGATAATTTTGCGCCAGCGAGGCGTTATCCGGAATGTACTTTGTTTTCAGCTCAACATTTGTCGTAACATTCTTGATAAATGGCAGCAAATCAGTGAAAGTGTACGCTGCTGCCATCGCGGTGAATTCCAGATTCATGCCGCAATCGGCAACTTCGGTATTATTTACTTCGAAAATTATATTAAGCACATTGACTTTTCCGGTGGCGCCTTTAGGATTCGCTGCGGCAAAGGTCAATTCGCCATCTGCGGAATGATCCGCATTCACGACCGGCGCCTGAAAGCCATGCGCATTTCCGAGGCTGTAATTCACATATTTCAGCATGTGCACATCCCAGCGCATCTGCGCCGTGAAGCTGCCGAGCTTTTCCGGCAGCGCCGAAATATCGATATCCACTGCAATAGTGATATGTTCTCCTTTTTGCGATATGCTGCTATGCGGCGTCGCCGATACTTTTATCTGCCCCGCATACGCATTCATCTGCAACAAGAACAGGATGATGATGAAACTTCTCAGTATTTTCATTATAGTTACCTCCTACTTGTCATAATTTATGGATTGCATCCGGGACATGGAGTTACGTTACTCGGACAGCCTGTTTCGCCAACCGGGAACGGCACATCGATTCCGACGTCATACGATAAAATGATCAGGGCATCGGTTGAATTAACGAGCCCGTCGCCGTTGACATCCCCGCAATTCATCGGGCAGAATTGTGACACATCGATGCCGACGTCACAGGACAATACGATCAGCGCATCTGTGGAATTCACATTTTCATCGCCGTTGATATCACCCAAAATCCCCGAGGGCATAATCGTGTAATCGCAATCTTCGGTTGTCAGATATGGAAGCAGATTCATGAACGTACTGGCAGCAGTGAGCGCCGAAAATTCAAGATCGATGCTGCCGCTTTGTCCTTCTGTTCCTGTCACATCGAAAGTAACGTTCAAAATATTAATTTCACCTGTAGTACCGGATGGATTTGCGCTGGCAAAATCCAGATGACCGGAGGACGTTTCCGATGTATTCACTGTGGGACTGCCCCATCCTGTGGTGTTTCCGCCGGAGAAGCTGGTGAAACTGAGCTGCGCAGGATTCCATTCCAATGTGGCTGTATAGCTCCCCAGATTATTATTCGGAGAATTCACGCCGGACATATCCACATTAATAGGAATGCTGACCTGTCCACCTTCGGCGATATCCTCACAGCCAACAGTCGCAACTACAGTTTCATCGCTGGAAAATGTGGTGAAACTCCATACACTCGACCAGGAGCTGGTTCCTGCGCTGTTAGCCGCCCGAACACGCCAGTGGTACAGGGTCGATGTCGCCAAGCCAGTTACATCTTGCGATGTTTCTGTCAAACCCGATTGATTGAACGCGGGAGAGCCGAAATTACTATCATTATCTACTTGTAATTGATAACTCGCAGCCCCAGCGGAAGTATTCCATTCTAATGTCAAAGATGTCGGCTGATTAACTGCATTATTCGGAGGTGACACCAGTGTCGGTACTTCAGGCACATCGGCTTGTGTGGTGAATCGCCATACGCCGGACCAGGGGCTCGTACCACTGGAATTAGACGCATTGACCCGCCAGTAATAAAGCGTCCCCTCAGCCAAACCGGAAACGACCTGCGATGTGGAAGTGATACCGGAGCGGTTGACCACCGGACTGCTGAAATTCTGATTATCATCGACTTGCAATTCATAAGATGCCGCACCAGACGATGCATTCCACCTGAGCGTGAGACTCGTCTGTTGATTCGTCGCATTATTAGGCGGCGAAGACAGTGTTGGTGCATTAGGAATTGGCGGCGGATTGTATTCCTTATGCGCGGTTACAGTAACGATCACTGTCGGTTCATCCCCATCATCGGAATAAATGGTCAATTGTGCCTCATCCGTTTGACCGGGAACCGAGTTCCAGTTAACATTGCATTTCATGGACTGCGATTCGTTCCCGGCGAGATTCAGCGTAGGCGGCACAGCCGGATCGACAGATAACCAGCCCTTGTTCGAAGCGATTTCCGAGACATGCAGCTCGCCGGAGCCAACATTGTAAATTGTGAAATCACTTTCACCGCCATCCACGCTCGTGCCGGACGCAGTACATGCATAGCCGCCGAAACGCACGTAATCGGTCACATCATCATAAGAAATTCTAAAATAGCCGTTTTCACCCCAGCCGGCGCCCCAGCTATTTTTCACTTTGAAATATTGCTGATCATCATTATAGCCGACAGCCAGCACGGAATGCCCGCGACCTGAGGGAATGGGACCACCGTTGTAGTCATAAATACCACCGGTGTAACCCGGATTTCCGTTGAAGCTGTTATCAGCCGGAACTTCCATGTGCACCAGCACCGGACCGTTTTGCAGCAGGGCTTTCAGATTATTTACTGTTGCAGAAGTCGCTTCGCCCCAGCGTCCGTAATGATCATACTGATTCACTTTTACCAGCATCGATGGGTTCGCGCATTTATCCGCGCAATTGCCATTTGATGCAATATACGGATAACAGCTTTCATTGGGTGCGCCATCGTTGTGAATGTAATGCAGCGCATCGCCGTGCCAGCCGCCGCCGCAGTCGCCATCCGGGGTACAGGAGACAACGGTCTGTTCGGACAGATCCGAGGTACCGCTCAAATTTTCCGTCAAGCCCACCGCAGAGAATGCCCAGCACGATCCGCAATTGCCCTGGTTTTTCACCGGACTGTCATCCGAACTCCAGTCGATAGATGCCAACAGCGCCTCCTGTTTATAACGCACGTCCGGAGAATGGGTTTTCCAGTGCGCTTTCACAGCTTCCGGAATAATGTGTCCCATGGCGTGCTCGCCGCCCGGAGGCAGATTATTCTGATTGTCATCTACCGGATTCGGACTACCGGCACCTTCATAAATGTCCAGCGCCAAAGGATTCACCTCAATATCCGGCTCGCCAATCCCCCAGGTGAATTGCCGCTGATACTCATTGTCCGATTCATTCGATTCCGAAACGACATCTGTGGCATCGGCGAATGTTTTTAGAATATGATCGCCGTTGGTAAACGTATATTCATAATCCTCGACGTAGCCGTAATAATCCACACCAATTCCGTCCCAGTAAAAACCAGCGGTAGCTGATCCATCAACATAGAAATATGTGTAGATGCGTGTACTCGACGGAATTGCTTCATCACGGTTAACGAATGCAAAATCGACATATGTCGTTGTTCCTCCCTGCAGATTTGGTCCCACGGAATTTGTACCACTAACTGACGAGGGTACAATGGGATAATCCCAACCACTGGGTGTATAATCTGCGATCAAATTAGGACCGGGAGGTGGCGCTCCTCCCCAGGAAAACTGCCTGCTATACGCGTTGTCGCTTTCATTGGATTCATCCACGACATCGGTTGCATCGGCTTCGGTCATCAGGGTGTGGTTTCCATCGGAAAATGTATGTTCGTAATCCTCAACATAACCATAATAATTTTGAGGAATTCCGTCCCAGTAAAATCCGCTTAAAGCCGAGCCATCGCTGTAAAGATAGACATAGAACCGTGTACTGGTTTCAATATCCGCATCGCGGTTTATAAAGGCGAAATCAAGATAAGTTGTGGAACCACCCTGCAGATCCGGTCCGACTGTATTCGTACCGGAAACTGACGACGGTACGATGGGATAATCCCAGCCACTTGGTGTATAATCCGCAATAAGATTGGGTTTTGGCGTCGTTCCTCCCCAGGAATAGGTTCTATCATAAACGTTGTCGTTTTCATTGGATTCATCGACCACGCCTGTAGCATCCACCCGTGATCGCAGGGTATGATCTCCACCGGAGAAGGTGTGCTCGTAGTCTTCGACATAGCCGTAATAATCCTGCCCCATTCCATCCCAATAAAAGCCTGCCTGATAGCTGCCGTCGATGGAAAGATACAAATAAAAGCGGGTGCTCGATGGAATTTCCGCATTTCGGTTGACGAACGCAATATCGATATACGAGGTCGTTCCTCCCTGAAGATCCGGTCCCACTGTATGCGTTCCTGAAACCGACGATGCAACGATCGGGTAATCCCAGCCGCTCGGTGTATAATCGGCAATCAAATTCGGATCGGTCGTACCACCTGTCCATGAATACTGCTTGTCATAGACATTGTCTCCTTCATTGGATTCATCAACCACACCGGTTGCATCGATCCGTGATCGCAAGGTATGATCTCCGCTGGAAAACGTGTGCTGGTAATCTTCGACATAACCGTAATAATCTTCACCGATTCCGTCCCAGTAGAATCCGGCTTGATAGCTGCCATCGATTGATAGATATAGATAAAAACGTGTGCTCGAAGGAATTTCAGCATCACGATTGATAAACGCAATATCGATATACGTTGTGACACCAGCTTCAAGATTGGGACCAACTGTATGCGTTCCCGAGACCGAAGAAGCCACAATGGGAAAATCCCAGCCACTCGGCGTATAATTGGCAATTAAATTGGGCTTGGTTGTGCCGCCCCATGAAAATTGCCGCTGGTAGGTGTTATCGCTTTCGTTGGATTCATCGACTACATCGGTGGCATCGACATTTGTCCGTAAGGTATGATTGCCGCTGGAAAATGTGTGCTCGTAATCTTCAACATAGCCATAGTAGTCCGCACCGATCCCGTCCCAGTAGAATCCGGCTAATGCCGAACCATCGCTGTAAAAATAAATATAAAACCGGGTGCTCGATGGAATTTCAGCATCCCGGTTCACAAAGGCAAAATCGACATAGGTCGTTGATCCGCCCTGCAGATTGGGACCAACCGTGTTTGTGCCTGAAACAGAGGACGGTACAATCGGGTAATCCCAGCCACTGGGCGTATAATTAGCGACTAAATTGGGCTCAGTCGTGCCTCCGCCCCATGTAAATTGCCGCTGATATGTGTTATCGCTTTCATTGGATTCAGCGACCACATCGGTGGCATCGACATTCGTTCTCAAAGTGTGATCGCCGGCGGAAAATGTGTGCTCATAATCCTCCACATAGCCATAGTAGTCCGCACCGATCCCGTCCCAGTAGAATCCGGCTAAAGCGGAGCCATCGCTGTAGAAATATATATAGAACCGTGTACTCGATGGAATTTCCGCATCCCGGTTCACAAAGGCAAAGTCGATATATGTCGTGGTGCCTCCTTCAAGGCTCGGACCAGTCGTGTTTGTGCCGGAAACAGAAGACGGTACAATCGGATAATCCCAGCCGCTGGGTGTATAATTGGCAATCAAATTCGGATCGGCTGTATTGGATGGCTGCGGTTCATCTTTCCCGCTGCCTTTATCCTTGTCTGCTTTTCCGATTAATCCCGGAACTGGCACATCGGAAGTTTGCTTACTTATTTTCGACGATTCTCCCCGGATCGCCTCGCCGGGATCGATTAAAGAATCATCAATCACTGCTGCACGGGTAGCACTGCCGGCAAGCATGGACAGCGGATCGATTGTCACGACCGATTTTTTGCTCAGTCCTTTATGGATGGGCATGGAATCATCCGGCTGCTGCGTTGCCGTAACATCGCTTGCCGCTGATTTAATCATGCCTGCATCCAAAGGAATTTTGCTTAAATCAGCCGAATCTTTCTGAATCTTTGCCACACCCCCTTTATTAAGCGGAACTCCGGGGATTGGCTTATCCGTGAATCGGATTTCCAAATCCTGCGCCAAAAGTGCAAAATTGACACCGGAAAGCAATATAATAAGTGATACTAATACATGCTTTTTGTACTTGTACATTTCTTACCCCTTTGCTTCGAATGTTCAATATTGATGTAATTAGTATGATGACAAAGTGCTTATGCGGCGTATTTTGTGAGACCACCTCCTTTTTTTATTCTCCTGCTTTAAAATTTATTCGAATTGAAATAAGAAACCCCCTTTCTTTATTACAATTAAATAACGATTTTTATTATTTTCAAGAAAAACAACGGCGCATCCAAAAAACTACCGCGTAGAGGAATGTTACATTAATAGACTTTGTGGTTCCAATAAAAAAAACGCTGTTTCCTGTTTTTTATAGATGTACCAAATGAATGAAAAATTAAAGCGATGAAACAGACTTTTAAATCAATTAAATGATTGGGGTTTGCGGAGGATTTTAACATTTTTATCATTGGATAGCCACATACTTT
>WJJN01000766.1 GCA_014729735.1 Candidatus Zhuqueibacterota bacterium | reverse complement strand
CATTCCCCGGAAACATATCCCCACGATCAATGATCTTACGGAAGACGACCAGGAGCTTGTTGGTAAAATGTTTCTACGAGCAAAGCACCTGGCTAAGGAATTCGAACTAAGTGACCGCGGTTATCGACTGGTTTTTAATTGCAATCAGGATGCGGGACAGGAAGTATTTCATATTCACCTGCATCTTCTCGGTGGTCGAAAATTGGGATGGCCTCCGGGTTAATAGTTCATTTGCCATATTACATACAGTAACCACAATTAGATCGAAAACACTTGGATTTCCGATATCTTCAGAATTTTGGAAATCCGAATATTCACGCATAAACTGACACCGGATAAACAATGGTTAAACTTGTAGCATTCTTGGGAAATCCCGGCATCAAATATGCCAAAACACGTCACAATATTGCATGGTTGTTAACGGAAGAAGGTGGCTATATTGATTCGCTTTCCTGGCAGAAGAAATTCAATGGATACTATGCTGTGAATGATTACAATGGAGAAAAAGTATATTTTCTGAAGCCATCCACATACATGAATCGCAGCGGTAGCAGTATACAGGCTTTAGCCTCATTTTATAAGATCACACAGGAAGAAATACTGGTAGTTCATGATGAAATTGAGATCGATTTTGGTGTGATCAGCTTCAAGCGAAATGGCGGACTCGCAGGTCATAATGGACTACGCTCCACTGCAGAGAGTCTGGGAACCAGGGATTTCCTGAGATTCCGGCTCGGTATCTCGCGGCCGGATCATCCGGATATTTCATCATATGTATTGAATAAATTTACACCGGAGGAGAATGAGCAGCTTCCTCGATTTTTACAAAAAGCAGATGCCGCACTGGAACTTTGTCTCAAAAACGGCTTTGAATCTGTAGAGACAGAATTTCGGAAAGTTAAAGTAATTTGAGTTATGAGTAAAGATCATTCCAAAAAAGAAATCGTTCAGGTCAAGAACTCGATTGACGCTGCTATGCAGAAATATATTGAATCACGCTATGAAAAAATTCCTGAATTTGTCAGTCAGTATTTTTCTATTCGCGGTGCTTTCAGGATTAATAAAAAAGCGCTTGGCGCCGATTTGGTCAAAGGTCCGTTCAATATTTTCTGGGCATTGCCATACACCGGTTTGCGGGCGGGTTCATCCTTGTTGAGAAAAATGAAGGCAAAGAGAATACCCGAATTCATCGGGAAGCTGCCGCCTGGTTTTGAAACTCGTGTTCAGAAAGAGATCAGGTGGCTAATTTACACCGAATTATTGGAGCTACCGTATATCCTGGACAACCGCAGGTCCACGAAAGATAAACTATTCGAGGAAATCCTAAACCATCCGGATGTAGCAACGCTGTTTGTCGAGGAGCTTGCGCGGATTAGAAATAAATCACAGGATCCGAAATTTCGTAAAGTGCTGGAAGAAAATCTGCTCGAATATTCGGCATCGCGCACCGCTGCTGCTGATCTTGCCGGAAGCATTATTGCCCTTTCTGTTGGCGTCACCATGTTCCATAAAATGACACCCGGCGCTATGGCAACGGGCACTGCAATGGCAGGCGCAATTGCTCAAAATGTCGCCGTAAATAATTTTTTCCTTGGTTCAACACTGGGTTCATTTTACTACAATCTATTTCCCGCATCCGCGTCTATCGGGCTGACAATTGCATCCATCGGGACGATTATGACTGCACTGGCGTTGTTCACCTCTTTCGCAGGAATCATCACGGATCCGATGCAGGCGAAACTAGGTATTCATCAGCGTCGCTTAAAACGGTTCATTGGCTGTCTGGAAAAAGAGCTATCAGGAGAGGGCGAATCGCGGTTCGAAATTCGCGACCGCTATGTGGCACGTGTTTTCGATTTTCTGGACATGATGAAAACCGCCGCAGCAACTGTCGTATGAAAACTCATCCAAATTCTAAAAGCTCCTTCTTGTATTCGCCCGAATTTTTTATCAAATTTTTCAAATTCTAATTGACATTCCAGCTTTTTTATTGTAAGTTAATTTAAGACTACTATAATGAAATAAGAACTCCTTCCCCTTTTCGCATTATAGTACGATAATAAGTCGTATTTAATAGCGGTGGCTTGATATGGCTCATTTGTTAAACTCCCCTCACAACTTACAATCTACAAGCAATAAAAACATATTATCCTGCATTAAAACTTCATTATTTCTCACAAAATTTTCACTTATAAAAGGAGGCATTATGTTAAAAAATGTTGGCTTATGGGTGGATCACGAAAAAGCTTACGTAGTATCACTCATCAATGGGACTGCTCAAATGAGCAAAATGGAATCAGATGTGGAAAGCCATATAAAAACACTTGGAGGTTCGCGTTCCAAAACACCTTATGCACCACAGGACATTTCTGCTGAAAGAAAATTTGAAGGACGACGAAAGAAGCACTTAAGGATGTATTATAAGCAATTGATTAAAAACGTTAAAGATGCGAAACAGATTTATATTTTTGGTCCCGGAGAAGCGCGTACGGAATTAGAAAAAGAAATGAAGAAATCCAAGCCGTTATCAAAAAAGATTACGGCAAATGAATGTTGTGACAGAATGACGGAGCGGCAGATTATTGCAAAGGTAAAGAAATTCTATCAATAATGAATGTGCGTAGAATGGATGATACGAAAAATCCGCTGATGTATGTATCAGCGGATTTTTTATATTTATAAATGTAAAGCGATATACTTTTTTATTGCATCTTAACTGCCAATTTCATATTTTTTTCAAACGAGTAAAACAATCTATTCAAATAAGGAAAAATTATGAGCATTTCCAGACGACAATTTATCAGCACGAGCAGTCAGTTATCTCTGGCTGCAACTCTTGGTTTACTGACTCGTTGTGGCACTACTGAAGAAGGAACGCCTCCGAATATCGTTCTGCTTTATTCGGACGAACTACCACCATCCTATTTAGGTTGCTATGGCGGGGAATTCCCGACCCCGAATCTTGATGCACTGGCTGCCGATGGTATAAGATTCACACATTCGTACGTAGCCGCACCAATGTGCACTCCCAGCCGCTATGCGCTATTAACCGGTCAAATGCCGGGACGCTGCGTACATCCGGAATTTCTGGAAGAATTTCCTCCGGATCAGCCATATTCAATTGGCTGGAATACTTATATCGATTCCGACGCACCGACAATTGCTCGAATCCTTTCTCAAAACGGGTATGTCACCGGGATTGCTGGTAAATGGCATATCGGTAAAATGCCGGCAACAGTACAATTGCCTGAAATACCTGAGGAAGCAGACCTCGACGATCCGTTTGTAAACACGCAATTACAATTGCACCAGCGCATTATTTCGGATCAAATAAAGGAGGATGCAGGTTTTGATTATGCTGCCAGCGTAACGTGGCAAAACTTTGACGAAATTCCTGTGAAGAAACTTAAATTCCACAACTTCCATTGGATCACGAAAGGGGCAGTCGATTTTTTAAAACAGCGCTCGGAAGAT
>WJJN01000146.1 GCA_014729735.1 Candidatus Zhuqueibacterota bacterium | reverse complement strand
TCGCCGTAGTAATCGATATAATTATCATGATCTCCCAGATCGTCGAACGAATTCATCTTCTCGCCCTTGTTGCAGGGCAGCAAGAGGTAGCTCCAATATACAAAATACGCTTCAGGAATTTCGTTATCCGGATGTTCGATTGTCGCCGGATTTTCATCGAAATTCCCCGTATTTTTAACGACCACTTTCTCGATGATATAATCATCATGTTCGCTGTTCGCCCACGCGTAATACGTGCGTTTCGCAACCAGACCCACATCCGTAATATCCCACTGAACGACCATCTCATCAGAAATCAGGTTCGGATCTTCCGAATACAGCTCGCTCAGCTCTTCCACCATGTTGTCGCTCACATCACCGCTGGCGTCATAGACCAGGGTTGGTGTTCTCATTGAGCGAAAAGTCTTATGGGTGCGGTATTCCACCGGAATAGCAATACCGGTTTCCGGCTCATACGCCTGTTTTGTTTCATGGAAATTGCCAGCCGGATCGGTCCAGTTTCTGACCATAATCCGAAATTTAATACCGGCGCTGCATGAACGGAACCCGCCGAAATTTGTGCGGGAATCCTCATGACCGCCGGGCCACTTCAGGAAGCGACCGCGATAGTATGACTTATCTGCTCCTCCGCCCACAGCATCATGCAGTGTTCCCACATAAAGATCGCCTTCATTTTGAGCAAAGACTGTGAAAGGAAAAACAGCGATACTTAAAATAAATAAAAGTATCAGGCTTCCTTTGGAATTTATCATTATCTCCTCCATTCGTCGATTACTAAAATTCGAATTTAATTCCAAACCAGATATCCCGGGGATGGACGTATGTAATATAATTTCGTTTCGGCATAAATGCATATTCCACCTCATCTCCCGGCTCCAGATTTTCTTCGATAATTTTATCCATATAAATTCTGAATTCGGAATCCACTGCTCTGCCCTGTGCAGCAAAAATTCGTTTCCATTCACCCCATTCACGGTTGTCGCCTAAAAAGCTGCCAATACCGCGATCAAGCAGATTGAAATTTTTATGATTGAATAGATTGTAAACATCAAGATACAATGACATGCGCACGCCTTTGATCTCGGTCAGTCTCTTTTCCGCTTTCAAGTCAAAATTCTGAAATGCCTTCCACTGCATATTCAGCACGTGCGATTCGATTTCTCCCTCAGGATCATAGTGAAATCTCTTTCCGGGTTTATAGAGGTAGCTCAGATCGAGAACCCAGCCACCCAATGGTCTCGATAATAATCCCAAAAACTTATATTGCGGTCCCCAGTCCTCGGGTGTATGAAAACTCACTCGGGATTTGAATCGTGTGACCGGTTCCCAGACAAGCCGGGCACGGGTTGCCGCATCCTCTGCGATCAGTTCCTGATTTCTTACCGGATCCAATGGAGCAATCGTTTTCCCGGATGTGTAGCCGATGGTTTCATAGAGCTGTTCAAAACTGGCAAATCCGGTAATGAACTTGCCGAATCTTCTGTCCAGTCGCAGCTCGTATCCCCGGATATCCCGGTACTGGGAATCTGTAAATCCTTTATAGCCATACACCGGGCTGATGTCGACGCCAACTCGGACCGGATCGTTTCGAATATCCTTATAAAATCCGGAAATATTTAGTGTAAACAGATCAAACAAATTTTGTTCAAAACCGACTTCGTAAGAAACAGTCAGCGGAAGTTTCAACCACGCGTTACCGATGCCTTCAAGGTACTCGAGAGTTCCGAACTGATTCCAATATAATGCATGAGAATTAGGGATCTGTGTGAAATGCCCGTAATTGAAATACAATTTGCTGTTCTCTGAAATGGGATGCGCAACGCCGATTCGCGGACTCAAATGCGATTTGACCGGCACCTTGCTCTTCGGATATTTCGAGCGGAACACATATACCGAATCGATGGTTGTCCAGGTATTCGCAGCATCGGGATAATAGGGATAATTTACGATATCATACCATGGCGACTCCGGAATATAAAAATCATAGCGCAGTCCGATATTGAGAATAAATCCTTCGAATTCCATTTTGTCCTGAATGTACAACGCGCCGTGCATCGGGCTTACATCGTACATATTATCATCCCTGAGACCGGTTCCCAGCGAATCCAGCCGCATTGCCCAGCGATGCTCGTGAATATCGGAATATGTAAAATCGATTCCTGCTTTAATCTGATTATGTTTGTTGATCTGGCTGGTAATATGTGCTTTCATATTAATCGAATTCATCCAGGAATCGTCATACGTTCTGCCATCTGCCAGTCCGTACAGAAGATAACCGTTCTGATCCTGTCCCCGTTCCAGATTGTCCGGGAAATACCAGCCTCTGGGAAATGAGGGATAACCAATTGTATCGCCCCTTGTATTTACGAGGAAGAATACGTCCTTTGGCGTTCCATCCGGATTTCGCTCGACTTCCTGCGTCGGGTTAGCTTTATATTCATTAAATTGACCCTGCAACTGAATTTCATAATAGGTGGATGGTGAAAGCGTATGGTCCAGTTTTAATCCGATTGAATTTCTCTTCCAATCCACAATATTCGAGTTATTATCCACTGCATACATCCGATTTGCCTGTTCACCATATTGAACATTATGACTGAGGATGTAATCGTCGCTTTTCACATAGGTGTGTTCATCATTATTTCCGATACCCGCCGCATGAGTTCTGCTTAAAATTCCGGTAACGGTCAGATACATATTCGTATTGATATCGTAGCGGATGTTCATTTGCCCCACTTTTTCTGTTACACCGGGAATACATAACTGCCACGGATACGCGGAAAACTCTTCGCGATATCCGCCGAAAAAAGAAAGATCCTTCAGAACAGGAACGTCTTTGCTGATAAACGACGGCAAAATCGGACCGCCAAAGCTTGCTTCGAAAATATAATCCGGTTCGTCGCCGTAATGCAGCACTTCGGGACGATGCTGATAATCCCACAACTTTTTCGCATCCTCGGGAGAGAGCTTATTGCTATTTTGCGGTGATTTCGCCCATGTATTCCATCCCCAGAAATCCGGGGCACCGTCCATATTGCGGTCGATATCATTCCCGTTTTCATCAAACCAGTGGTAGACTTCCTGATCTAAAAAATTCGTATATTTTTCTTCGCTGCGATTGACTTCAAAATGCTGGAATCGTCCCCAATCCCACCAGTCGGCGTTAGACCAGGCATAAGGTCCGAAATGCTTCAGCGCAGCAGGACTGCGTTTGTAATTCGCAGAGCCGATGTAACGATCTTTGGGTCGCTTCGTGACGATATTCAAGATACCGGACCGGGCATTCCCGTATTCCGCATTGTAACCGCCGGTGAGCACTTCGATCTCGGAAACCATGGACATATTGATTTGCGTATACGGACGATTGTTCCGGTCATCCTGCATGGTCAAACCATCCACGGATACACCGATCTCATTTTCATGACCACCACGAATAACCAGACCCATCATGTCCTGCGAGATGCCCACGATGTTGGTCATTAATTTTTCCAGATTCACTGCCGGAACCATCTCGATCACATCAGAGGCGACGGTGGATACACTGCTGGACACATCCTTGCGAATGATTTCCTTACTTGCAGTCACCACGACCTCCTCTCCTTCGAGTATTGTTGTCTCCAGACGGAAATCGAGGTCCGTGGTTCGCCCGATATTGACAACCACACCGGTCTTCGCCTTTGTCACAAATCCCATCATCGATGCCTTGACCGTATAGCGACCCGGCGGGATATTCAGGATATAATAATATCCGTCGAGGTCGGCTGCGGTGCCAAGGGACGTCCCCTCGATCATGACATTTGCACCGGGAAGCGGCTCCGATGTCTCGGCATCCAATACTCGTCCGGCAATTTTTCCTTTCGAAGCCTGTGCAAAAGCTCCATTCCAACTCAAGAGAAGAGGAAAAATAATTAACATTAGTACAAATATTCTCTTCATTTTTCTCCTCTTAATTTAATGATTTGATTAAAAATTTTTTCCTGTTTTAATAAGCGAGCCACGCGGTTGTATAAATATGTTTTCCGCCCTCCAACGGACTCTTCAGGTATTCCTGAAGCTCCTCATCCGTGAACCGCCGTGTCACCTCTTCCGCAGGTGGTAATTATGGTTTGATAACAACTTTTATCGCGTTATCGATCCGTTTTTCGAACGTCTCGAATCCTTTGTGAATATCATCAAGTTTGAAAGTATGGGTGATCAGCGGTTGCGCACGGATCAGTCCTTTTTCCATATACGGCAGGATGCGCTCCAGACACCAGTCGCCTTCCGCCTTGCTGCCGATTGTGGTAATGTTCCATTGCACGATTTTATTGAGATCGATTGTCACCGGCTCTCCGTAAATCCCAATGAATGCAATCCTGCCGTTCTTTGCCGTGAAATCCACTGCGGTTTGAGCCGCTCCCGGCGTTCCGGCGCATTCCAGAACCAGCCCGGCGCCGAGTCCATCCGTTTCCTGAAATACTTTCTTCTTCACATCGGATTCTTTGATATTGATCACCACATCCGCTCCCAGCGCTTTCCCGATCTGCAATCTCGAATCCCGCGTGCCTGTGAGGATTATTTTGCCGGCGCCCATGATTTTCGCCAGTTGAACTGCCATCAATCCGATGGAGCCGGGGCCCGACACGACCACTGCCTCTCCGGCTTTTATCCCCCCGATTCGAATAATGCCGTAGAGTGCGGAACCGGTGGTCGTTATCAATGTGGCTTCGTCTACGGAAACATTTTCAGGAATTTTATGAACCGAATTGATGTGATTCACCGCGTATTCCGCATATCCGCCATTGCAGGTAAATCCATAATGCCGGTGTCCCATTTCCACATTTCCGTAATTCAGGCAGGTTGTATAATTTCCGCGAATGCAATTCACACAAATCCCGCAGCCCTTGTGCGGCTCCACCGCAACACGGTCGCCGATTTCAAAGGACGTCACCTGATCTCCCAGCGTGACTACTGTGCCGGCATATTCATGCCCGGGAATGAACTCTCCCAGCGGCGGATGATTCTGCCAGCCCTTTTTAACGATTTTCGGATCAGTGCCGCAAATTGCGCAAGCTTCGACTTTGATGAGAACTTCCTGAAACTCCGGCTGCGGTACTGCGGTCTCGGTAACCTGTAATTTGCCATAATCCACCAGCACCGCGGATTTCATTTTTTCCGGTATTTTATGCATAGAATTGATCATCTTCTGATATTAAAATTTTTGTTTTCAAAATAGTCTGTCAGATCGTGTTCCCGGATCCACGCGATATCTCCGAACGTCGTCTGACTGATCGCTGCCATTGCGTTCCCCAGTTGCAGTGCTGTTTCCGGATCATCTTCCAAGACACCTTTCAACAGACCGGCTGCAAACGCATCCCCCGCGCCGAACCTGTCCACGACCTCGATCTCCTCTGCTTCCGGGGCAGCGAAAAATTCGCCGTCATACCAAAGGCTGGCGCTCCATCTACCGGACCATACTGCGGGAGCTTCGCCGCTCGTAAATGCGATTATCCGAATGCTATATTTATCCGATAGTTCTACAGCCATTTCACTCTCATCACCTTTCAGGCTGAAAAATCTTTCGCAGTCGTAGCGATTCGTGATCAGAATATCGATGTCTGGCAACAATCGTCGGTAACATTCTCCGGCGTCTCCTTCGCTCCATAATTTCGAGCGGTAATTCAGATCGAAACTGACGAGGCATTGCTCCTCTCGTGCCGCTTTTAATAGATCGAATGTCAATCCGGCACAGCTTTCGCTCAGTGCCGGCGTAATACCCGACATATGTACGATTCTGGCTTCCGGAAGCAATGCAGACCAGTTTGTTTCAGCGAACGTCATCCTGCTGGCTGCGGAATTTCTTCGATCATAATACACCCGGGACGGGCGCGGCTTTGCGCCCATTTCCACAAAATAGAGCCCCACTCGCGCATCAGGATCGTTCGTCCATACGATACGTGAAGTATCCACTCCCTGCTCCCTTGCTTTATTCGCTACAAATCTGCCCATCGGGTTTTCAGGCAATCTGGAGATCCACGCAGTCTTTGCGCCAATGCCGGCTAAATTAGCAGCCACGGTCAGCTCCGAGCCACCCACCGTCATGTCGAGGCTGCTGCACTGCTCCAGACGCTGCTTCGAAGGTGCAGCGAGCCGCAGCATGGTTTCTCCGAGAGTGATGACGTCATGTCGGTAATTATTCTGCTTCATTTGCTCATATCAAAAACGACTTTCAACACTTCGTCTTTTAGTGATATTTCCAGTGCTTCTTTGCAGTCATCCAGGCGGAATTTGTGTGTCACGAATTTTTCCCACGGAAAATCCGTGCGGTATCGTTCCATCATTTTCATGGTGCGATAATATTCGCTGTTGGGATGATTCGTATTTCCCAGCAACAGCACATTTTTCGCCGCCAGATGACGATGTACGTTTATCGTGGTTTCGCCGGCATCGACAAAATTTCCGGCTTCCAAATATGTCCCCCCGCGGCGCATCAGATCCAGCCCTTCGGGGAGCACTTGCGCCAAGCCGGTCGTTTCAATGACCATGTCGGCGCCGCGTCCTTCGGTCAATCCGCGCACCATTTCCTGCCGCTCTTTTTGTGTAGTTTTATTGATATTTATCAGATGATCAGCGCCAAATTCCTTTGCCAGCTCCAGGCGATATTCCGATGGATCCATTGCGATGATGTCTCCGGCACCAAGCACCCGGCATTTGATCAAATGCGCCAGTCCCATTGCGCCGACTCCCTGGATCAGAACGGTATCCATCAAACCGAAACCGCGGCTTGCGAATTCCATGTATCCCTTTGCCCGGTCCACGTTCGAAGTAACGACCAATAATTCGATATTTACAGCCAGCCAGTCGGGAAAATCATCCGGTACTTTGTACACGAACGAATTCGGGAAAATATACATATATTCCGCCCAGCCGCCGGTCACGTGTGGTGGCTTATCCGCTGGGAAATAGACGCCATACGTCTTGTTATCCGCGCAATAGGGCCAGGCATATACGTGGCGGCAGTAGTAGCATTTCTGACAAATAATGTTGGGACACATTGTAATACGGTCACCGATCTTCAAGGGTCGACCATCATAATCGAGATATTCGCCGTTCATTTCAACGATTCTGCCGACATTTTCATGTCCTTTTACACACGGGAAAACCGCGTGCTGTTCTGCCTCCGTGCCGGCGTACAAAACCATTTCACCTTTGTAGGAATGCTTGTCGGTTCCGCAGATACCGGACATTTCCATTTCGATCAACATTGCGCCCGGCTCCAGTTTTGGAAATGGGAATTCCTGAACTTCCATTTGCCCGGGACCGGTCATCACTGCTGCTTTGATTTTCTCATTCATCGTTTATTCTCCTTATATTTTGGAAAGATCCACGGCGTGGAATTCACCCAGATTGCTCTGGCTGTATTACCTTTCAAATTTGTCACTTTGTGCCGCATTTGACTACTGAAAGAAATACTATCTCCAGGAAATAATTCATACTTCTCATCCTCAAGTTCGATGGATAGCTCTCCTTCCAAAATATATCCGCATTCATGTCCAAAATGTTCGTAAGATAGTTTGCCTGTTGAGCTCCCTGGTGGAAACTCAACCAGAATGACTTCCGTGTCCATATCTCCGGGATTCAATAATGAATAGCGGGAACCACTGCCGGTGATCATTAATTTATGCTGTCCCCGTTTTATAACCGGTGATGACATTTTGGCATTGTTGGCAGATGTGTCTAATAATTCCGCGATCGTGACTCCAAGATAATCAGAGATCGACTTCAACGAACTGATGGAGGGATTCGCGATCCCTCTTTCGATCTGACTGATCAGGCTCGGTGTGACATTCACTTTGTCTGCAAGTTCTTTCAGGGTAATTTT